>NZ_LEKI01000107.1:0-20483 GCF_001029525.1 Nocardiopsis sp. RV163
GCCCCCTCCTCCGCGCACCCCCTCCCGGAGGAGGTGCGCGACTGGCGCGGCAGGAGCTACGCGGTGGGCCCCTCGGCCCGCGCGCTCACCGGCCGGTCCCGCCGCGCGATCCTGTTCCGCGCGCTGACCGCCGCGGCGGCGGTCGGCGGACTCCAGTTCGGCTACGGCGCCGCGGTCCCCTCGCTGGTGGCCGCGCACGGCTGGTCCCCTGCCCAGGCTCTGGCCCCCTTCCTCGCGTGGACCCTGGTGCAGGGCGCCTGCGCACCGGCGCTGCACCGGCTCCGGGCACGGGGAGCGGTGCGGGCCGGACCGGCCGTCCAGGCGGGCGCGCTGCTGTGCGCTGCCGCCCTGGTCTCACTCGGCGCCTTCCCGCCGCTCCCCGCCGCCGTCCTGGGCTACGGCCTCCTGGGCGGCCTGGGCGCGGGGCTGGTCTACCACTCCTGCACACACCTGGTGGACGGCTGGTTGCTGGCCCTGGCACCGGCCTCCGCGTGGCCCGCGGGCCCGGCCGCGTCCGGCGCGCTCTGCGGCGCGGCGGCCGTTGTGGCGGCCCTGCTCCGGCGCCCGCTCCCGGTCCGGTCCGCACCCGCCCCGTACGGGGTCTGGACACCGGCGCGGCACCGTGCTCCAATGTGATGCACACGGTATACAGTATCCCGCCTACAGAAGCCGGTCGCACCTCACGAGCCACCGCAGGACACATCCCGCACACCCGCACGAAAGGGGTCGGCGTACCGATGGCCGACAAGGCAACCAGCGAGTCCACCAGCAGCGAGAAGACCACGATCTCCGGCGGCCACCTGGTCGCCAAGGCCCTCAAGGCCGAGGGGATCGACGTGATCTTCACGCTCTGCGGCGGACACATCATCGACATCTACGACGGATGCGCCGACGAGGGCATCGACGTGGTCGACGTACGGCACGAGCAGGTCGCCGCGCACGCCGCCGACGGCTACGCCCGCGTCACCGGCAAGCCCGGTTGCGCCGTCGTGACCGCCGGGCCGGGGACCACCGACGCGGTCACCGGCATCGCCAACGCCTACCGCGCGGAGAGCCCGATGCTGGTCATCGGCGGCCAGGGCGCACTGAGCCAGCACAAGATGGGCTCGCTCCAGGACCTGCCGCACGTGGACATGATCAACCCGATCTCCAAGTTCGCCGCCACCGTGCCGCACACCGAGCGGGTCGCCGACCTGGTCTCGATGGCCTTCCGCGAGGCCAACAGCGGCGCCCCCGGCCCGGCCTTCCTGGAGATCCCCCGCGACGTCCTGGACGCCGAGGTGCCCGTGGAGCGGGCGCGCGTCCCCGCCAAGGGCCGCTACCGCGCCTCCACCCGGCAGGCGGGCGACCCCGCCGCGATCGAGCGGCTGGCCGACCTGATCGTGCGCTCCGAGAAGCCCAGCATCCTGCTCGGCAACCAGGTGTGGACCACCCGGGCCACCCAGTCCGCCACCGACCTGGTGCGCGCGCTCAACATCCCGGCCTACATGAACGGCGCGGGCCGGGGCACCCTGCCGCCCGGGGACCCGCACCACTTCCAGCTCTCCCGGCGCTACGCCTTCACCAACTCCGACCTGATCATCATCGTCGGCACCCCCTTCGACTTCCGGATGGGCTACGGCAAGCGCCTCTCGCCCACCGCCACGGTGGTGCAGATCGACCTCAACTACGCCACCGTCGGCAAGAACCGCGACGTGGACCTGGGGCTGGTCGGGGACGCCGACGTGATCCTGTCCTCGGTGCTCCAGGCGACCTCGGGCTACGGGGACAACGGCGCCCGGAGCCGCAAGACCTGGCTGGAGGAGCTGCGCACCCAGGAGCAGGCCGCGCTGGACAAGCGGGCGCACCTGCTCACCTCCGACTCCACGCCCATCCACCCCTACCGGCTGGTCAGCGAGATCAACCGGTTCCTCACCGAGGACTCCATCTACGTCGGCGACGGCGGCGACATCGTCACCTTCTCCGGCCAGGTGGTCCAGCCCAAGTCGCCGGGCCACTGGATGGACCCCGGGCCCCTCGGAACGCTGGGCGTGGGCGTCCCGTTCGTGATGGCGGCCAAGTACGCCCGCCCGGACAAGGAGGTGGTGGCCCTCTTCGGCGACGGCGCGTTCAGCCTGACCGGCTGGGACTTCGAGACCCTGGTCCGGTTCGACCTGCCCTTCGTCGGCATCGTGGGCAACAACTCCTCGATGAACCAGATCCGCTACGGCCAGATCGCCAAGTACGGCGCGGACCGGGGCGGTATCGGCAACACCCTGGGCGACGTCGACTACGCCGGGTTCGCCCGGATGCTGGGCGGCCACGGCGAGGAGGTCCGGGACCCGGCAGACATCGCCCCCGCGCTGCGCCGCGCCCGCGAGTCAGGCAAGCCCTCGCTGATCAACGTCTGGATCGACCCCGAGGTCTACGCCCCGGGGACGATGAACCAGACCATGTACAAGTAGCCCTGGCCAGGAAGGAGAGAGTCATGGGCAAGGCACTCGACGGGGTCCGCGTCCTGGACATGACCCACGTCCAGTCGGGCCCGTCGGCGACGCAGATACTCGCATGGATGGGCGCCGACGTGGTCAAGGTGGAGGCGGTCACGGGCGACATCACCCGGCGCCAGCTCCGGGACAAGCCCGGTGTGGACAGCCTCTACTTCACGATGCTCAACTCCAACAAGCGCAGCGTCACCCTCAACACCAAGAGCCCCAGGGGCAAGGAGATCTTCCTGGACCTGGTGCGCCGCAGCGACGTGCTGGTGGAGAACTTCGCCCCCGGCGCGCTGGACCGCATGGGCTTCACCTGGGAGGTGCTCGCCGAGGCCAACCCGAGGCTGGTCTACGCCTCCATCAAGGGGTTCGGCCCCGGTGCCTACGCCGACTTCAAGGCCTACGAGGTGATCGCCCAGGCGATGGGCGGCTCCATGAGCACCACCGGGTTCGAGGAGGGCCCGCCGCTGGCGACGGGCGCCCAGATCGGTGACTCGGGCACGGGAATGCATACAGTAGCCGGTATCCTCGCCGCGCTGTACCAGCGCACCCACACCGGCCGAGGCCAGCGGGTCCAGGTCGCCATGCAGGACGCGGTGCTCAACCTGTGCCGGGTCAAGCTGCGCGACCAGCAGCGCCTGGCGCACGGGCCGCTGGCGGAGTACCCCAACGACGACTTCGGCGACGAGGTCCCCCGCTCCGGCAACGCCTCCGGCGGCGGCCAGCCCGGATGGGCCGTGCGCACCTCCCCCGGCGGTCCCAACGACTACGTGTACGTCATCGTCCAGCCCGCCGGCTGGGAGCCCATCACCCGGCTCATCGGCCGCCCCGAGCTGGCCGAGGACCCCGAGTGGGCCACCCCCGAGGCCCGGCTGGACAAGCTCGACAAGATGTTCGCCCTCATCGAGGAGTGGGCCGGCCAGATCCCCAAGTGGGACGTGCTGGCCGCGCTGAACGCGCACAACATCCCCTGCGGGCCGATCATGTCCACCCGCGAGATCATCGACGACCCCACCCTGCGGGCCAACGGGGTCGTCACCACCGTCGAGCACCCCGAGCGGGGCTCCTACGACACGGTCTCCTCACCGATCCGGCTCTCGGACTCACCGGTGGACGTCGTCCGCTCCCCGCTGCTCGGCGAGCACAACGCCGAGGTCTACGGCGGCGAGCTGGGACTGTCCGACGAGGACCTGGCCGAACTCGCATCGAACGGAGTGATCTGAACACATGGCCGCCTACACCCCCGACCGCCCCGACCACGACCGCGCCGCGGTCCGCGAGGTGCTCGACCGCGCCAGGACCGAGGGCAGGACCGCCCTGACCGCCCCCGAGGGCCGCGTCCTCGCCGACGCCTACGGCATCCCCGTCCCGGGCGAGGCGCTGGCGCACTCCGCCGAGGAGGCAGCAGAACTCGCCGGTGAGCTGGGCCTGCCGGTCGTGGCCAAGATCGTCTCCCCCGACATCCTGCACAAGACCGACGCGGGCGGCGTCGAGGTCGGCCTGGACAGCGCCGAAGCGGTCGCCGGGGCCTACCACCGCATCACCGCCAACGCCCTGGCCCACACCCCGGGGGCCCGCGTCGACGGGGTCCAGATCCAGCAGCAGGTCGGCGGCGGGCCGGAGGTCGAGGTCCTCGTCGGCGCGACCACCGACCCCACCTTCGGCAAGATCGTGGTCTTCGGGCTGGGCGGCGTCCTGGTCGAGGTGCTGCGCGACGTCGCCTTCCGGATGGCCCCGGTCTCCCGTGAGGAGGCGCTGGCCCAGATCGACGGCATCCGCGCGGCCGAGGTCCTGCGCGGCGTGCGCGGCCGCCCCGGCGTGGACCGGGAGCGGCTGGCCGACGTGGTGAGCAGGCTCTCGGACCTGGTCACCGACTTCCCCGAGATCGCCGAGGCCGACCTCAACCCGGTCTTCGCCGGACCGGCCTCCGCCGTGGCCGCCGACCTGCGCTTCGTCCTGGACTTCGCCCCGCCCGAGCCGCCCGCGCGGTTCGGAAGGGACGAGATCCTCTCCGCGATGAACCGGGTCTTCAAGCCGCTGTCGATCGCGATCGTCGGCGCCTCCAACGAGCCCGGCAAGATCGGCCACTCCGTCATCAAGAACATCGTCGACGGCGGGTACGCGGGCGAGGTGTACCCGGTCAACCCCAAGTCCCCCGAGGTGTACGGCCGCACGGCCTACGCCAGCGTCCTCGACATCCCCGGCGAGGTCGACGTGGCGGTCTTCGCGATCCCCGCCAAGTTCGTGGCGGGCGCGCTGGAGGACGTCGGCGCCAAGGGGGTCGCCGCGGCGGTCCTCATCCCCTCCGGGTTCGCCGAGACCGGCGAGCAGGAGCTCCAGGACGAGGTGCTCGCCGTCGCCCGCAGGCACGGTGTGCGCCTGCTCGGGCCCAACATCTACGGCTACTACTACACGCCCGAGAAGCTGTCGGCGACGTTCTGCACCCCCTACGACGTCAGCGGCGGCACCGCCCTGACCTCGCAGTCGGGCGGGATCGGCATGGCCATCCTCGGCTACAGCCGCAGCACGAGCACCGGCGTCTCGGCCATCGTCGGCGTCGGCAACAAGGCCGACATCGACGAGGACGACCTGCTCACCTTCTTCGGCCAGGACGAGAACACCAACGCCGTCGCCATGCACCTGGAGGACCTCAAGGACGGCCGCGCCTTCGTCGAGGCCGCCCGCGAGGTCGTGCCGCACAAGCCCGTCATCGTGCTCAAGGCCGGGCGCACCGACGCCGGGGCGCGCGCGGCCGGGTCGCACACCGGCGCGCTGGCGGGCGACGACAAGGTCTACGACGACATCCTGCGTCAGGCGGGCGTGGTCCGGGCCCCCGGGCTCAACGAGCTGCTGGAGTTCGGCCGCGCGCTGCCGGTCCTGCCCACCCCCAAGGGCGAGAACGTCGTCATCATCACCGGCGCGGGCGGGTCGGGCGTGCTGCTCTCCGACGCGGTGGTGGACAACGGGATGAGCCTCTACGAGATCCCGCCGGACCTGGACGCCTCGTTCCGGGCCTTCATCCCGCCCTTCGGCGCCGCCGGGAACCCGGTGGACATCACCGGCGGCGAGCCGCCCTCCACCTACGAGGCCACGATCCGCCTGGGCCTGGAGGACGAGCGGGTGCACGCGCTCATCCTGGGCTACTGGCACACCATCATCACGCCGCCGACGGTCTTCGCGAAGGTGGTCGCCGACGTGGTGGCCGAGGCCAGGGCCGAGGGGATCGACAAGCCCGTGGTCGCCTCGCTCTCGGGCGACACCGAGGTCGAGGAGGCCTCCCGGTACCTGTTCGACCACGGCGTCGTGGCCTTCCCGTACACCACCGAGAAACCCGTGCAGATTCTCGGCGCGAAGTACCGCTGGGCCCGCGCCGCGGGACTACTCTGACCCAGTGCCCGGTCGGCGCTGCGGCCCCGACCCGGGCCCGCAGCAACGCGCACCACCCCTGAACCCGGCGGCCACGGAGCCGCCGCCACACGGCCGCCGGGTCCCACACCGCGCGACGCAGCCACTACGTCGCGGTGACCTCACCCGTGCGTACGGCAGAGAGGAGTCCGCACCACCCGGGGGCGCCATGCCAGCAAGCAGCTCGCATCCGCACAGCCCACAGGGAGTTCCCAGCAATGGATTCCTCACGCCCCGAGACCGGCGGCACGCCCGAACCGGTCCGCCAGTCCCCCACCGGCGCACAGCCGCCCTTCGTCCCCGCCCAGAGGCAGGCCGCTCCCCCCGGGGCCGAGGCCGCCTCCGACCCGTCCGCCCCCGGCGGCGCTCCGCCCGGGGAGCGCGTGTGGAAGGCGGGCCGGCTGGAGCCGATGCCGATCCGCCCCCTGCCCAAGGCGCCGCCCTCGATCCACATCCTGGGCCCCACCGTGTTCCTCGTCGCCCTCGGCGTGGGAATGGGCGAGTCCTACATGTGGCCGAGGCTTGTCCTCGTGTTCGGCCCCGAGATCCGCTGGCTGTTCCTGGTCGGCGTCACCCTCCAGGCCGTGGTCATGCTGGAGATGTCGCGTTACGCGATGGCCACCGGGGAGAGCATCTTCTACGGCGCGGCGCGCGTGTTCAAACCGCTCATGTGGTTCTTCTTCGTCACGGCGATGCTGGTCTACATCTGGCCGGGACACCTCTCCGCGGGCGCCTCGGCCTTCGAACGGGTGACCGGCATCCCCTGGCAGGCGACCGCGGTCGCCGGGATGCTCCTCGTCGGTGTGGTGTTCACACTGGCCAAGGTCATCTACAACCTGCTGGAGAACGTGCTGTCGATCTGCATCGGCATGCTGGTGGTGGGCAGCGCCGTGATCGCGGCCATCGTGGGCGACCTGTCCGACCTCACCTCCACCCTCACCGGGATGTTCGCGTTCGGCTACCTGCCGGAGGAGGCCACCACGGCCCTGTGGTTCCCCGTGATCGTGGGCTCCATAGCCTTCGCCGGGCCCTCGGGCATGCAGCAGATGTGGTACACCCTGCACCTGCGCGACAAGGGCGCCGGGATGGGCTCGCACATCCCCAAGATCCGGGGCCTGCGGCACGCGGGCGAGCAGGAGGCCATGCCCACGCGCGGCTTCATGTTCGACACCTCCGACGCCTCGGAGATGGAGAAGTGGAAGGGCTGGCGGCGCTGGGTCACCTTCGACGCGATGGTCCTGTTCTGGGGCATCACGATGCTGGTGACGATCTCCTTCACCGTGCTGGCCCAGGCCTCGGCCCGCTTCGACCCGAACGTGACCGACCTGCTGCGCGACGGCGACCGCGACGCCGCGCTGGACGCCATGGCGGCCTCCTTCTCGGCGGCCGGGAGCCCGGTGCTGGGCACGGTGTTCTTCTGCTTCATCGCGCTCATCGGCCTCAACGCCACACTGGGGCTGTTCGACTCCTTCTCGCGCGGCCAGGCCGACATGACCTTCAACTTCGTGCCGGGCGCCAGGAAGATCGGGATGTCGAGGCTGTACGCCCTCTTCCTGTGGGGCCTGATCGCCTTCGGAATCGTCGTCCTGCTCTTCGGCCCCGCCGACGGCCCGGCGGCGATCCTGGACGTGCTGGCGTTCCTGTCGGCGTTCGCGATGGGCGCCTACTGCGTGGTGCTGCTGCTGGTCAACAACATCACGCTGCCCAAGCCGATCCGGCCGGGCGTCCTCTCCAACGCCGTCATCGCCTTCGCGGCGGTGTTCTACCTCGGCGCCCTGTTCTACTCGCTGTTCGCCTTCGGGGTCGTGATCGACTGATGACGTGTTCCGACACCCTCCCCTCGGGCAGGCCCCTGCTCGACCACGTGGAGATCGCGTTACCGGGTGCGCTGATCGGCCTGGTGGCCGGTCTGTTCGCCACGGCCGTCGCGGCGACGGCCGGGCTGACCCCGGTGGTCGCCCTCGCCCTCTCGGCCGGGCTGGGGGCGCCCCTGGCCCTGTTCGGCGCCGGGTACTGCGTGCTGCTGGCGCGCGGTGTCTTCCAGGTCGGCGCGGTGGCGCCCATGGCGGTGTACTGGCTGGTGGCGTTCCCCCTCTCCCGGCTGATCGACTCCTGCGCCGTGGCGTGGGCGCTGGGCGGCGGCACCGTGCTGGGGGAGCCGCTGCTGTCCTTCCTGGCCTTCCAGGCCATGCTGAGCACGGGGTTCACCATCGGCTTCCTGTGGCTCCACGAGAGGATCGCGCCGCGCTGGCTGCTCCGTGTCCGGGGCCACAATCCGGTGGCGGCGTCCCTGGTCGAGCGCTATCTGGAGCACGCCGTCCACCTCGATCGGCGGCGGGGCGGCTCCCACCGCGGCGCCTCCCGGCCCCCGTCGCCCTGTACACGGCCCCGGAAGGACGCGGAGACCGCCCGTCCGCGGAACACTCCTAGTGCAGGAGCTTGAGACCCACCACGCCCGAGACGATGAGCACCAGGCACATCAGCTTGGCCCAGGTGAAGCCCTCGCCGAGGAAGAACATGCCCACCAGAGCGGTGCCGACGGCGCCGATGGCCACCCACACCGCGTAGCCGGTCCCGACGGGGATGGTGCGCAGGGCGTAGGCCAGACCGGCCATGCTCAGGAACAGGGTGACCCCGAAGGCCACCGACGGCCACAGGCGGGTGAAGCCCTTGGAGGCGCTGAGCGAGAGGGCCCACGCGGTCTCCAGGAACCCCGAGACCACCAGAACGATCCAGGCCATGATGCCTACCTCCGTGACGTGCGACGCGCGTTGTCCAACGCGCCGTCTTGTCGTCACCGGGTACGGCGCACCTCGTCCGGGGTATCGCGGAACGCGCCGCCGCGGGCGTCCGCGGCGGCGGTGATGGTGCACAAGCTACAACGCCCCGAGCCGGACGGGCGTTCCGGGTCCGGTGGAGGCGTGTCCCACCACCGGGGGCGGGCGGGGGCCGGGCGCCCCCGGCCCCTCCCCGGACGCCGGAACCCCCGCGGGACGGGCTCCGCGCGCGTGCGCCTCGGGGCCCGTGGTCTGGACCGGAGCCGCTCGGAGACCGTTCGGCGCGCCAGGCGACCGCTCACCGCGCGCTGGGCGACCGTTCGACGCTCCTCCCCCGCGTTCGGCGCGCGTGCGCACGAGCCCCCTCCATCGCGGTAGTGCCGCTCCTTACAGTTCCCCGTAACGCAGATCACACAAGAGCGGCGCCGTCGCCGCCGAACGCACGGTAATCCCCCCGGAGGTAGAGGATGTCAACAGACCGGCCGACGAAGGACCCGGCCCCGCCGCCCGACGGCGACGGAGGCGGCGACGCGATCGCGACCGAGGCCTACGTCACCATGCACGGCGACCCGCGCTTCGCCGAGCTCAAGCGGCGGCTGTACAGGTTCGTCTTCCCGATGAGCCTCGCCTTCATGGCGTGGTACCTGCTCTACGTGCTCATGTCCGCGTTCGGCCGCGGCCTCATGGGCGTCGTGCTCTTCGGCAACGTCAACGTCGCCCTGGTCTTCGGTGTCCTGCAGTTCGCGTCGACCTTCGGGATCGCCGTCCTGTACACGAACTACGCGCGCCGCAGGCTCGACCCCCAGGCGGTCGAGCTGCGCGACGAGCTCCACTACAACGCGGCGAACAAGGAGGGCGGCCGATGAACCTCGCCCAGGAAGCTGTCGAGACGGTCAGCGACAGCAGCCGCGTCATCACCATCGTCCTCTTCGTCCTCATGATCGCGGCCACGCTCGGCATCACCGTCTGGGCCGGCCGCAGCACGCGCTCCGCCACCGACTTCCACTCGGGCGGGCGCGGCTTCTCCCCGCTCCAGAACGGCCTGGCGATCGGCAGCGACTACATGTCCGCCGCGTCCTTCCTGGGCATCGCGGGCATGATCGCGCTGTTCGGCTACGACGGCTTCCTCTACTCCATCGGGTTCCTCGTCGCCTGGCTCGTCGCCCTCCTGCTGGTCGCGGAGCTGCTGCGCAACTCCGGCCGCTACACCATGGGCGACGTGCTGTCCTACCGGATGCGGCAGCGCCCGGTGCGCACCGCCGCGTCGGTCTCCACGATCGTGGTGTCGATCTTCTACCTGCTGGCGCAGATGGTCGGCGCGGGCGCGCTCATCGCCCTGCTGCTGGGCATCCAGCCCGGGCAGACCTTCATGGGCATGGACGCCGCCACCGCCAAGATCGTCGGCATCGTGGTCATCGGCCTGCTGATGACCATCTACGTGACCTTCGGCGGTATGAAGGGCACCACCTGGGTGCAGATCATCAAGGCCCTCATCCTCATGCTGGGCGCCGCCCTGCTCACCGTGCTGACCCTGTCCCTGTACGGGTTCAACCTCGGCGCGCTGATGAGCGACGCCGCAGCGGCCAGCGGCCAGGAGGGCTTCCTGGAGCCCGGACTGCGCTACGGGGTGGAGGTCGCGGGCGACCCGCTCCAGACCCTGTGGAACAAGCTGGACCTGATCAGTCTGGGCCTGGCCCTGGTGCTGGGCACGGCCGGCCTGCCGCACATCCTCATCCGCTTCTACACCGTCCCCGACTCCCAGAGCGCCCGCAAGTCGGTCAACTGGGGCATCGGCCTCATCGGCACCTTCTACCTGATGACCCTGGTCCTGGGCTTCGGTGCGGCGGCCATCGTCGGCCACGAGGCCATCACGGCGCAGGACGGCGCGGGCAACACCGCGGCCCCGCAGCTCGCCCAGGTGGTCGGCGAGCGCATCGGCGGCGAGATGGCGGGCGCGGTCCTGCTGGCTGTCATCGCCTCGGCGGCCTTCGCGGCCATCCTGTCCACGGTGGCGGGCCTGGTCATCGCCTCCTCGTCCTCCATCGCACACGACTTCTACAACTCGGTCCTGCGCAAGGGCAGGGCCACGGGGGCCGAGGAGGTCCGGGTCGCCCGCCTGTCCGCCCTGGGCGTCGGTGTCGTCGCGATCCTGCTGGCGGTGTTCGCGCAGAACCTCAACGTGGCCTTCCTGGTCTCGCTGGCGTTCGCGATGGCGGCCTCGGCGAACCTGCCGACCCTGCTGCTCAGCCTGTTCTGGAAGAGGTTCAACACCCGGGGCGCCCTCGCGGGCATCTACGGCGGCCTGATCAGCGCCGTGGGCCTGGTGTTCTTCTCGCCCGTGGTCTCCGGCAGCGAGACCGCGCTCATCCCGACCGCGGACTTCGCCTGGTTCCCGCTGCCCAACCCGGCCCTGGTGTCGGTGCCGATCAGCCTGCTGTGCGCGGTCGCGGGAACCCTGTCGTCCAAGGAGCGCGACTTCGACAAGTTCGCCCAGCTCCAGGTCCGCGCCCTGACCGGCGCGGGCGCGGAGAAGGCGGCCAACCACTAGGCAGTGCTCCCTCTGGGCCCCCGCTTCGCTTCGGCCCGTGTTCGGGCGTCCGGAAAACGGGAACCCCGTGGACGCCCGAACCGGCTCTGCTTCTCCGGGCCCGCCACCGCTGCCGGTGGCGGGCCCGGCTTCCGCCCTCGGCACGAGCGCGCGTTTGCGTCACGATTCGAAAGGTGACCCCGGCCACGTGAGCACCGACACAGTCCGCTGGGATAGGGTCGTTCCGTGTCATACCGGTGGCTGTCGCGGGTGTCCCCCTCCCGACGTCGCCCGGCGTCCTCGGAGCAGCGGGCGAGCGTCGAGCTGATGCGTCAGGTCCACGCCCTCGGCGTCGACCTCCGGGACGGGCTGCACGGCCGGAGGGTCCCCTCGGCCGCCAGACGGCTGCGCCAGCTCCTGGCCGTGGACGGCGTCGTCCTGGCCGACCTGGACGGCCCCGTCGCCGCGCACGGAACCAGCCCCGCGCCCTCAGAGGTCGAGGGCCTGCTCTCCCAGGTCTTCGAGTACGGGAGCAACGCACGGGTGCGACTGCCCGACGGCGCGTCGGCGTGCGCGGTCCCCCTGACCGTGGCCGACGAGATCTCCGGCGCGCTGGTGGCCTCGGGCCGTCCCGTGGAGGCCGACGTGGAGGCCGCCGCCGCGCTGGTCTCGGACTGCCTGGACCACGCGGCGCTGCGGCGGGCCCGCGCGCGGATCGCCGCCGCCGACCTGCGCACCCTGCGGGCGCAGATCTCCCCCCACTTCGTGCACAACGCCCTGGCGGTGATCGCCGCCCTGGTGCGCACCGACCCCGACCGGGCCCGCCACCTGCTGTCGGACTTCGCCGACTACCTGCGCTACGGCTTCTCGGAGAAGGGCGACTACGCGACCCTCTCGGAGGAGCTGGAGGCCACCCAGACCTACCTCGAACTCCAGCGGGCCCGCTTCCACGACCGCTTGGACATCACCGTGCGCATGGCCCCCGAGGTGCTGCCGGTGGCCGTACCCTTCCTGGTCGTGCAGCCGATCGTGGAGAACGCCATCCGGCACGGGCTGGAGCGCAAGGAGGGCCGCGGCCACATCAGCGTCTCCGGTTTCGGCGAGGGCCCGCTGTGCGTCATCGAGATCGAGGACGACGGGGTGGGCATGCACCCCGACCTGGCCCGCTCCCTGCTGGCGGGCACCGGCCCGGAGTCGCGCGGCGTCGGCCTGGCCAACGTGGACCAGCGGCTGCGCGCCGTCTACGGACCCGAGTACGGTCTGGTGATCGAGACCGCGCTGGGGGAGGGGACGAAGGTGACCGTGCGCGTGCCCAGGTTCACCAGGGGGGTGGTGGCGCGTTGAAGCCCGAACTGAGGGTGCTGGTGGTCGAGGACGAGGCCTCCACCCGCCAGGAGATGGCGTCCCTGCTCGGCGACATGCCCGAGGTGGCGGAGGTCTTGGCGGCCGACAACGGCGCCACCGCCGTGCGGCTGCTGGGCACCACCGCCATCGACGCCGCGTTCCTGGACATCCTCATGCCCGGCCTGGACGGCATGGACGTGGCCCGGGTGCTGAGCGTGCTGTCCGAGCCCCCGTCCATCGTGTTCGTGACCGCCTCCGAGGCCCACGCCGTGGAGGCCTTCGGCATCGGCGCCGTCGACTACCTGCTCAAGCCGATCCGGCCCGAGCGCCTGGCCGAGGCGGTGGGCCGCATCGCCCAGCTGCGCGGACCCGGGGGCGGGGCCCCGCCCGCCGAGGACCTGCACGTGGTGCAGATCGACACCGGCAGGCGCACGGTGTTCGTCAAGCGCGACGACGTGCAGTTCGTGGAGGCCCAGGGCGACTACGTGCGCCTGCACACCGCCGACGGCGGCCACCTCATCCGCCTGTCGCTGTCCTACCTGGAGGAGGTGTGGGCCTCGGCCGGGTTCGTCCGGGTCCACCGGGGGTTCCTGATCGCCATCCCGTGGGTGCGCGACCTGCGGGTGACCTCCTCGTCCGGCCTGGTGGCGGGCACCCCGGCCGGGGACGTGCCGGTGAGCCGCCGCCACGGCCGCCACCTGCGCGCCCAGTTGCTGGAGGCGGCCCGGCGCGACCAGCTCGGCCGGTCCGCCAACGCCCAGGGCGGCCCCGCCTCCCGGCCTCGGGACGGTGAGGGGGAGCAGGCGCCGTGAGTCCGCGCCGTGAGAAGCTGACCAGCCCGCAGACCCGGATCGCGCTGGCCCGGGGCAACCGGCCCGCGCAGCACCTGCTGCCGATCCCGGAGCCGGTGGACACCGAGGCGGCGCGCGCGCTGTTCCGGGCCCAGCGGCGGACCGCCGTGCGCACCGTGGCGGTGCTGTCAGCGCTGCTGTTCGGGATGAGCGGCGCGTTCGCGCTCTTCCCCTCGCTGGGGGAGGTGCGCCCGGGCGGGGTCCCGCTGTCGTGGCTGCTGCTGACGGTGGCGGTCTACCCGATGCTGTTCGGGCTGGCGCTGTGGCACGTGCGCTCGGCCGAGCGGATCGAGGACCGGGCAGAGAGCGCCGCGGACCGGGCGGAGGCCGCGCGGGTACCGGAGCGCGGCCGCGAACCCGGAGGCGCGAGGAGGCCGGGGCCCGCGGGCGGTGCGGACACGGGGCGCACGTGGTGATCGCGGTCCTGGCGATCGGGCTGGTCCTGCTCACCAGTCTGGTCATCGGCGTCTACGGGGTGCGGGCGGCCCGCTCGACCTCCGACTTCCTCGTGGCCTCGCAGCGGATCTCCCCCAACTGGAACGCGATGGCGATCGCCGGGGAGTACCTGTCGGCCGCATCGGTGCTGGGGCTGGCGGGGCTGCTGCTCAAGAACGGCCTGGGGACCATGTGGTACGCGGTGGGATTCGCCGCGGGCTACGTGGCGGTGGTGGCGCTGGTGGCCGGACCGATGCGCCGGTCGGGGGCGTTCACCGTGCCCGACTTCGCCGAGTACCGCCTGGGCGCGCCGCGCCTGCGCAAGCTGTGCGGCTGCGTGGTGCTGGTGATCATGCTGCTGTACCTGGTGCCCCAGTTCAAGGGCGCCGGTGTGGTGCTGTCCCTGGTCAGCGGCACGCCGTACTGGGTGGGGGTGCTCCTCGCCGGGCTGGTGGTGAGCGCCTCGATCGCGGCCGGGGGGATGCGGTCGGCGACCTACGTGCAGGCCTTCCACTACGTGGTCAAGCTGGCCTTCATCGCCGTCCCGGCGGTCTACCTGGTGGTGCACGCCGGTCCGCAGACCCGGGCCGAGGCGCTCAACCCCGAGTGGGGCACGCACTTCCCCGAGGCGACCCCGGTGGAGTTCACCGTGGGGACCCGGTTCGGCCTGGACGAGCCGGTGACGGTGACCGCCCCCGGGGGCGAACGGGTGGAGTTCGCGGCCGGGGAGCACAGCGTGGAGGCGGGCACCGAGTACGTGTTCCCCGAGGGCGCGCCCATCCCGCACCCGGCGGGGCTGCCGGAGCTGGGCAGCGAGCGGTGGAGCTCGCCGCTGCTGGACGTGGGCGGGTACCCGCTGTTCGAGACGTGGTCCACCCTGCTGGCGATCACGCTGGGCTGCATGGGGCTGCCGCACGTCATCATGCGCTTCCACACCAGCCCCACGGCGCGGACCGCGCGCCGGGTGGCGGTGGGCGTGATCGCCCTGCTGGGGCTGTTCTACCTGTTCCCGACGGTGTACGGGCTGCTCGGGCGGGTGCTCACCCCGCACCTGGTGCTGCTCCAGGGCACCGACACGGTCACGGTGGTGCTGCCCGCCCAGGCGGTGCCGGGCTCGGTGGGGACGGTGCTGACGGCGCTGGTGGCGGCCGGGGCGTTCGGCGCGTTCCTGTCCACCTCCTCAGGGCTGCTGCTGGCCCTGGCCGGCGGGCTGTCGCACGACCTGTTCCAGGGCAGCGTGCCCCGGCTGCGCCTGGCGGTGGCCGTGGGCGCGTGCGTGGCGGTGCTGCTGGCGCTGCCCGCGCGGCTGATCGACATCAACGTGCTGGTGGTGTGGGCGTTCACCGTGGCGGCCTCGACGTTCTGCCCGCTGCTGGTGCTGGGCATCTGGTGGCGGCGGCTGACGCTGCCCGGGGCCGCGTCCGGACTGACCGTGGGGGCCGTGACCGCGACCGGCGCGGTGGGGTGGTCGATCCTGCTGCCGCCCCCGGTCGGGTGGCTGTCGGTGCTGCTGGCGCAGCCCGCGGCGTGGACCGTCCCGCTGGCCTTCGGGACGATGGTGCTCGTCTCCCGCCTGACCAGGCCGCCGGACTGGGCCGAGCACGCCGTGCTGCGCCTGCACTCCCCCTGACCCGCGCGGCCGTGCCCCCACTGCCGACTCCGGTGTCGGCTCCGGCGGCGGGGCTCCCTGTCGGGCGGACCGCGGGGGGCGCTTTCCTGGGTGTAGGGTCCGGACTGACCGCGTACGATCACCCGTAGTGCCGACAGCGACACCAGGAGTACCATGCCCCCCTCACGCCGTGCTCTGCCCTCGCTACTGGCGGCGGGCGCGCTCCTGCTCTCCTGCGGCTGCGGCGCCTCCTCCTCGCCCGCCCCTGACGACCCGCCCGCCCGACCGCTGGAGACGGCCTCCCTGGTCGGCGCGGCGGACACCGTCCCGCAGGTGAACGCGGACGGCGCCGGCGTCAGCGTGGACGACGGGAACTCCCGGGTGGAGGCGGGCCCCGGCGGGGTCCGCGTGGAGACCCCGGGCGCGCTGGTGGAGGTCTCCCCCGGGTCCTACGTCCTGGTGTGCGCGAACGGCGTGCGGGTCGTGGTGCGCGCGGGCGAGGCGCCGCCGTGCGCGCCGGGCCCCGAGCAGCCGGAGCCCCCCGCACCTGAGGAGCCCGGCTACCCCGAACCCGAACCGCCCGCTCCCCCGGGGACCGGCGAGCCGGAGCCCGGGGAGCCCGCACCGCCCGCACCCGGCGAGCACGCTCCCCCGGCCGCGGAGGGGCCCGGGGCCGCGCCGTCCGGGGCGGAGGCCGCCGCCCCTGCCGAACCCGCCCGGGAGCGCGCGGCCCGGCCCGAACAGCCGTCGGCGTCCCCGTCGGCCCCGCCCCCGGCGGAGCGGGCCGTCCGGGAGCAGGTGCTGGCCGACCTCTCCCCGCACTCCGCGCCGCAGGCCGCCGGAGCCTTCACCCCCATGCGCACCATGGTGGTGCTCGTGGTCGTCATCGCCGTGGTCGCCGCGGGCGCGGGCCGCGCCGCCACGCGCTCCCCGGGCTGACCGGCTCCGGGGCTGCGCCCGGGACCAGCGGACGGGCCCCGGACGCGGCCCCCGAAGACGCGTCCGGGGCCCGTCGGCCCGCTCGCCCCTACTGGGGGCTGAGTGAGGCGTCGATCCGCTCGAACCCGGCCAGCGCGTCCCGGATGGCGCCCGCGTCGTGCGCCAGGGCCCCGTTGTAGGGGTTGCCCAGGTAGAACAGCAGCAGGATCGTGGCGAACACGAACACCAGGTTGGCCGACGCCCAGAAGTAGGCCACGGTCGAGCCCCGCCGGATCATGGCGAAGGGCAGCACCGCGACCGCGACGGCGGACAGGGCCGCGATGCCGTTGAGGACGAACGGGATGCCGTCCCCGGCCGCGTCGGCGCGTTGGATGCGCGCGTCGCTGAGCTCCGCGAGCTCCTGGCGGGCGGTCAGGCGGTCCAGGCCGTCGCCGCTGTCGGACACCGACAGCGCCCGCACCGACGCGGCCAGGTCGGCCAGGGCCTCGTCGCCCTCCTCGCTCAGCTCGCCGTCGGCGCGCATCATCGGCCAGTCGCTGTCCGCGACCGCGCTCATGTAGGCGCGCAACTGCTGGCGCACCAGCTCCGCCTCCTCCTCGGGGAGGGTGGTGGTGCTCCAGTACAGGGCGTCGGCCGCGCCCGTCTCCTCGGTCAGCCCGTCCCCGGCCCCCGTGAAGTTCTCCCAGCCGATCACCACCCCCATCGCCGCCGCCGCGAGGTAGAGCGCGAGCACACAGGGGGCGACGACCACACTGACGGCGCCCCCCGAGGATTCGTCGTCGACGCGGAACCTGCCTACGGCGAGGACCGCGCCGCCGACCATGGCGGCCAGGACGGCGAGGACGAGCAGCATTGTCATCATGGGGGTTCCCGGGGAAGAAGGAGGAGGGACCGGCAGCGAACGGGTCCATCCGTAGCACGCGCGGGTCGGCCCGCTCAGCGGAAAGCAGGAACGTCCGCAAATGTCCCCCCGCGTGGTGACCGGCGCGGACGCCCTCCCCCTCCGGGTCGGCTCCCGGGGTTACAGCGGCGCGCCCATCGCGTGGTACCCGCCGTCCACGTGCAGCGTCGTGCCGGTGACGGCGCGCGCGGCCGGGGACATCAGGAACAGCGCGGGACCGGCGACCGCGGAGGCGTCCTTGGTGTCCCAGCCCAGCGGCGCGGACTCGGCCCAGCCGTCCGCGATCTGGTCGAACCCGGGGATCGAGCCGCCGGCGAGGGACTTGACCGGCCCCGCACTGACGGCGTTCACCCTGATGCCGTCGCCGCCGAGGTCGCGGGCCAGGTACTTCGTGGAGTTCTCCAGCACGGCCTTGGCCGCCCCCATCCAGTCGTAGACCGGCCAGGCCCGGGAGGCGTCGAAGGTCAGGGAGACGACCCCGGCGCCGTGCGGGGCGGCGGCCATGAGCTCCCGGAACCCCACGGCGAGCGCCTTCAGGGAGTACCCCGAGACGTGGATCGCGGTGGCCACGTCCTCCCAGGAGGTGTTGAGGAAGTTGCCGCCCAGCGCGTCGCCCGGGGCGTAGGCGATGGAGTGCAGCAGCCCGTCCACGTGGTCCCAGTGGGCGGCGACCCTGCCCGCCGTCTCGGTGACCTGCTCGGGGTCGGTGACGTCCATGGGCAGGATGTCCACGGGTTCGGCGGGGAGGCGTTTGGCCACCCGCTCCAGGATGGAGAGCTGCCTGCCGGGCGGGTTGGTCAGGATCACCTGGTGGCCCTGCCCCATCGCCTCCTCGGCGATCGCGTAGGCGATCGAGGACTGGGTGGTGACGCCGGTGATGAGGAGGTTCACCTGGGTTCCTTCCGCGCGTGGGTGCTGGTAGGAGGAACGTACCGGCGCACGGCCGGGCCGTCACCGGCGAATCGGTACGAGGATCGGGCCCGGATTCTGAAACCCCGGGAGGCGGGCGGTACCCGTCGGCCCCGGGACCCGCCGTGAGGAGCGCGTCCAGGTCGGGAGAGGTGTTCACCGCCCGGCGTGCCCGGCGGAGCGGTCGCGACCGCGGTCGGGGCGGTCGATCTCGAACCAGACCGTGGTCCGGCCGCCCTCGTGGAGCGTGCCCCACCGGCTGGCCTGCGCGGCGACCAGGCGCATTCCCAGCCCGCCCACGCGCAGCGGGTCGGGGGGCCGCACGCACGGTGTGGTGGCGGTGTCCTCGCCGACCGGCCCCTGGTCGGTGATCTTGACCTGCACGCGGCCGGGGAGCCGGTGCACGCTCACGATGACCTCGCCCCCGGACAGGCCGCTGCGCGTGTGCGCGATCGCGTTGTTGAACACCTCGCCGGCCAGTTCCTGGGCCGCTTCCCTAGCCAGCGGCGGCAGGGCGGAGAGGGCGGAGACCCTGTGGCGCACCAGGGCGGCCTGGTCGGGACGTCCCGCGATGATGAGCGCGGTACCGAGGCTGCTCCAGCGCTGGTCCAGCACCAGGGGTGCCCTGTCGCGGGGTTCCACTCCCCTGCGGGGCAGGGGGAAACGCCCGGTGCCGCCGCCGTCCTGGAAACCCGAACCCGCACCGCCGCGACGCGATTGCATGCTTGTCACTGATCCCAACTGAAATCACCATCCTCCGGAACATAGTCACGAACAGCCCGCAATTACCTGCGGGTTCGTGACCTGTATCCAACCTCGCCACAGGGCCCGGGATATCTCCAGCGTCTGTCGTTTTCCGGAGAACGGATGACAGGGGGCGCAACGGCTCTGTAAGTTGTGCAGGGTGACGCAAGATCACTTCTCCTCCCTGCTCACAACGTTTCGCGATTTCTCCGGGAGAACGCAGAAACAGCTGGCCTTCGACATGGGCACGTCACCCGCGTCCGTGTCCCGGTGGGAGTCGGGGAAGTTCACGCCCAGGGTGGAGACCGCCGAGGCCCTGGACCGGATGCTCAAGGCGGACGGCAGGCTCCTCAAGGCGTGGCGCAAGCAGACCTCGGGGACGGAACTGCCGGTGTGGCAGTTGAACGTGGCCCGGCTGGAAGAACAGTCCGTAGCCATCGACTTGCTGTTGCCAGCTTTTGTACCGGGACTGCTTCAGTGCGAGCAGTACGCCCGACTGGTGTTCAAAGACGGCCAACCTCTGGTTTCGGACAGTGAGGTCAACAGGTGGGTCGCTTCTCGGTGCGGTCGGCTCAAAGTGCTGCGCGAACATCACCATGACCCTCTGGTGACCGCTGTTTTCCCACACAGCGCCCTGACCTGCATACCCGACCAGGTGCGGCGGGAACAAGCGTCGCACCTGTTGCGACTGATGAAGGAAGGCGGGATCGAGGTCTATCTGCTCCCTCCCGGGGTCTTCATGCTGGGAGTGACCGCGCCCATCCAACTCTTCCGGCTGGCAGACGGGGGCGTCGCCGTCTCCAGCGACTACATCGCCGGAAACGTCATCCTGGAGTCAGACAGCCATCCACGCGTGGAGGCGCTGGTAAGAAAAGGTCTAGCGTCCGCGCTGCCCGCCAGAGAATCCCGGCAGCTGTTGAGGGAGTTGGAAGCATCATGAGCAACGAGTGGCACAAGAGCAGCTACAGCAGCAACGGAAGCCAGTGCGTCGAGGTCCGCGAACACGCTTCGGGCGCTGACGTCCGCGACACCGTCCACCGCGAGGCCGGACACCTCTCCGTCCCCGGGGACCAGTGGGTGGCGCTGCTCAGCGGCCTGCGTTCCGGCCTGTAGCCGCCTCTGACCGCCTCCAGCCCCCGCGCCCGCTTCGGTCGGGGGCTTTTTCCTACCCAAAAGACCCCAGGAAAAAGAACCTCAAAACCAATCATTCCGGACAATGGAAAAACCTGGCCAGCCAGATTTTTCCCTCCCCACCCAAGCCCCTGACCAGCGCATACGCACCCCCGCGCGTCTTTTCCGAACCCTACTCCCCCGTAGCGTTCTCCACCCCTCCACCAACCCCCTAACCTTTCTCCGAACACACAACTGAACACGAAAGACCCCGCGACGGTTACCTACCGCCCGGGGTCACGGCCAGCAACATTCACCCTTTAACCGAAGGAACTGCCAGCATGCGCCAGTTTAGCGCTGCCCTTCTCACCCGTGCCCTGGCTCTGGTGACATCCCTCTTCATCCCCGCGCGCGGACGCCACTCGGCCGCCGTCCGCCGTCGCCGTTCCACCCGGGTC
>NZ_LEKI01000108.1:0-20423 GCF_001029525.1 Nocardiopsis sp. RV163
GCGGTGCGTGTAGTGCCCGATGGCGTGCAGCAGGTGGGTCTTGCCCAGCCCCGAGCCGCCGTGGATGAACAACGGGTTGTAGGCCTTGGCCGACCCCCCGCCCGCCGACGAGGAGCCGCACACGGTCCGCGACGCGCCCGCGCCCTGGGTCCAGCAGACCTTCGCCTCGCCCCAGGAGACGCCCACCGCTCCCCCGCTGTGGGAACAGCCCTCTGCGCTGGAGCGGCCGCAGGGGCCCGCGGGGTGGCAGCAGCAGGCCTGGACGGACCCGGAGTGGGACCGGCCCAACCGCTGGGAGACCCCGCGGGAGGAGGCGCCCGCGCCCGAGGCGGCGGAGGAGGCCGCCCCGCCCGCTCCGGAGGCCGCGGAGGCCCCCGTGGAGGACGAGGCCCCGAAGGCCCCCTCCTCTCCCCCGGGGCGCTCCCAGGAGGTCCCGCCGGGCGAGCACGCGCGCCTGAACCCCAAGTACACCTTCGACACCTTCGTCATCGGCTCCAGCAACCGCTTCGCGCACGCGGCGTCGGTGGCGGCGGCCGAGGCCCCGGCCAAGGCCTACAACCCGTTGTTCATCCACGGCGGCTCGGGGCTGGGCAAGACCCACCTGCTGCACGCCATCGGGCACTACACGCACCGCCTCTACGAGGGTTCCCGGGTGCGGTACGTCAGCTCGGAGGAGTTCACCAACGAGTTCATCAACTCGATCCGGGACGGCAAGGCGGACGGGTTCCGCCGCCGGTACCGCGACATCGACGTGCTCCTGGTTGACGACATCCAGTTCCTGGAGAACAAGGAGCAGACGCAGGAGGAGTTCTTCCACACCTTCAACACGCTGCACAACTCCGACAAGCAGATCGTCATCTCCAGCGACAGGCCGCCCAAGCAGCTGACCACGCTGGAGGACCGGATGCGCAGCCGGTTCGAGTGGGGCCTGCTCACCGACGTCCAGCCGCCCGAGCTGGAGACCCGGATCGCCATCCTGCGCAAGAAGGCCGCGCAGGAGGGGCTGGCGGCCCCGCCCGAGGTGCTGGAGTTCATCGCGAGCAAGATCTCCACCAACATCCGGGAGCTGGAGGGCGCGCTGATCCGCGTGACCGCCTTCGCCAGCCTGAACCGGCAGTCGGTGGACCTGGACCTGACCAGCCAGGTGCTGCGGGACCTGGTGCCCAGCACCGAGGTCCCCGAGGTCACGGCGGGGGCGATCATGTCCCAGACGGCCGCCTACTTCGGCCTGACGATCGAGGACCTGTGCGGGACATCGCGCTCCCGGGTGCTGGTGACCGCCCGGCAGATCGCCATGTACCTGTGCAGGGAGCTGACCGAGCTGTCCCTGCCCAAGATCGGGCAGCAGTTCGGCCGCGACCACACCACGGTCATGCACGCCGAGCGCAAGGTCCGCGGGCTGATGGCCGAGCGCCGGTCCATCTACAACCAGGTGCACGAGCTCACCAGCCGGATCAAGGACCAGCCCTCGCTGACCTGATCCGCGTACCGCGCACGAACGCCGTGGGGCGGCCCCCGGGACGGGGGCCGCCCCACGGCGTTCGTGCTGCGGCCGACGGCGGCCTGTCGGCCTGTGGACACGTCCACCTGTCGACATATCCACAAGACGGCACGGGCACGAGGCGGCACACGTTATCCACAGGGCTCCACCATGCCTGCGGCCGAGTTATCCACAGGCTTGTGCGCACGAACGCCCCTCTCTGGAGGGGTTCGCCGCCTCTGCCGACGTCCGGGCCGGTTCGTGCCCGGCCCTCCCTGTTCTCCCTGTTCTCCAGGCCTTCCGGGGACGCTGTTGCCCTTCCCACACCTGGTCGTAGGCCTTTGCGCCGGTGTTCGGCGCGCGAGACGGGAGACGCGCCTGTGGACAAACCTGTGCACAGACCCTTTGTCAGGGTTCGGGAGATCTGTGGAGAGGCTCGGAAAAAAAATTTGGCGTTCTCTCGCTCAAGTTATCCACAGGAGAGGGGTCAAATCTGTGGACAACCCTGTGGACAACCTGTGGAAAAGCGCGTCGAGCCTGTGGGTAACCACCCCTGCCCCTGTGGACGCCGCGGTGGGTGACCCGGTGACCGAACCACCGATCCCTGTGGAGAACCTGGGGAAAACCTGTGGACGACGCTGTGGACGGAGTGTGGAAAACCTGGGGACGGCCTCGTTCGTCCACAGGCGGGCCAAGTTACACACAGGGTTACCCACAGGCCCTGTGGACAAAAATTCGCAGGTTGACCTGCGAAAACAAGGGTTATCCACACTATCCACAGGCCCTACTACTACTGCGCACCTTCATTAACCAAGATGTGGCTTCACAACCGCTCCGCGGAAAATCTGTGGACAACGCTCCGAGACTGGCGCGACGACAGCCCGGTGCTGAGCTGTCAGCGGCAGCGGGTGAATCCGGGTAACGTGTGGTCTCGCCCCTGTCCTCCGCCGCCCGGATCCGAGCGGTGACCCCATACGGGATCCGAGACAGCTCCCGGCGCCACCGGCGCGGCCTCCACAGCCCTGTGGACGGAGCCCTCGGCGGACCCACAGATCCACGAGCTGCAACGTTGAGGCTTCGACCGGCACGCCGGTCGTGCGGAAAGTGAGTCGGAAAGTGAAGTTCCGGGTCGAACGCGACGTACTGGCCGAGGCGGTCGCCTGGACCGCGCGCACACTCCCGACGCGTCCCTCGGTGCCGGTACTCGTCGGCATCCTGCTCGAGGCCGGTGAGTTCGAGGGTCGCCAGCAGTTGCGCCTGTCCGGCTTCGACTACGAGGTCTCCACCCAGGCCGCGGTGGACGTCGAGGTCGAGGAGCCGGGCACGGTCCTGGTCACCGGCAAGCTCCTCGCCGAGATCACCCGCAACCTTCCCGCGCAGCCCGTGGAGGTCTCCACCGACGGCGCCAAGGTCGTCGTCACCGGCGGCAGCGCGAAGTTCACCCTGACCACCATGCCGGTGGAGGACTACCCCACGCTCCCGGAGATGCCCGGGGTGAGCGGGACCGTCGGCAGCGACGCCTTCGCCGCCGCGGTCAGCCAGGTGGCCGTGGCCGCCGGGCGCGACGACACCCTGCCGATGCTCACCGGTGTGCGCGTCGAGATCGAGGGCGAGACCATCACGCTCGCCTCCACCGACCGCTACCGCCTGGCCGTGCGCGAGCTCACCTGGAAGCCGGAGAACCCCGACCTGTCCGCGGTCGCGCTGGTCCCGGCCAAGACCCTCCACGACACCGCCAAGTCGCTCACCTCGGGCGCCGAGGTCTCGATCGCACTCTCGGACGGCGGTTCCGGAGAGGGCATGATCGGCTTCGAGGGCGGCGGCCGCCGTACCACGACCCGCCTGCTCGACGGCGAGTTCCCCAAGTACCGGGCGCTGCTGCCGGACAACTTCAACTCGGTGGCCGAGGTCAGCCGCTCCGAGTTCGTCGAGGCGGTCAAGCGCGTCTCGCTGGTCGCCGAGCGCAACACCCCGCTGCGGCTGTCCTTCAGCCAGGGCCAGCTGGTCCTGGAGGCGGGCACCGGCGAGGAGGCGCAGGCGGTCGAGGTCCTGGAGGCCGACCTGGACGGCGACGACATCCAGATCGCCTTCAACTCCGGGTTCCTCCTGGACGGGCTCGGCGCCATCGGCACCGACGTCGCCCGCCTGCACTTCACCACCTCGACCAAGCCGTCGATCCTGACCGGCAAGCCCGCGGACGAGGGTTCCTCCCCCGAGTACCGCTACCTGATCATGCCGGTGCGTCAGCCGGGCTGATCCGCGGCCGGTCCGATTGACTGGCACCTGCCGGATCCGGTCCGCGACCCGGGCCGGCCGGCGTCCATCCACAGGCGGCGAAGGGGAGCAGAGCAACCATGCAGCTCGGAATGATCGGTCTCGGCAAGATGGGCGGCAACATGGCCGCCCGGCTGCGGGAGAAGGGCCACGAGGTCGTCGGGTACGACGTCGCCTCCCCTGAGCGCGACGTCGACACCCTGGCCGGACTGGTCGAACGGCTGGCCGCCCCCCGGGTGGTCTGGGTGATGGTCCCCGCGGGCGACCCCACGGCCGCGACCATCGCCGAACTGGGCGAGCTCCTGGACGAGGGCGACCTCGTCATCGAGGGGGGCAACTCCCACTACGCGGACGACCGCGTCCGCGCCAAGGCGCTGGCGGAGAAGGGCGTCGGCTACCTCGACGCCGGTGTCAGCGGCGGTGTCTGGGGCCGCCAGAACGGCTACGGCATCATGGTCGGCGGCCCGGCCGAGGACGTCGAGAAGGCCCGTCCGGTCTTCACCGCCCTCGTGCCCGACGAGGGCGTGGGCTTCGTCCACGCCGGAGCGGTCGGCGCCGGGCACTTCGTCAAGATGGTCCACAACGGCATCGAGTACGGCATGATGCAGGCCTTCGGCGAGGGCTACGAGCTCATGGTCGCCTCCGGCCTCGTGGACGACGTCCCCGGCACGTTCGAGAGCTGGCGCGAGGGCACCGTGGTGCGCTCCTGGCTGCTGGACCTGCTCTCGCGGGCCCTGGAGGAGGACCCCGAGCTGTCGCGCCTGCGCGGCTACGCCGAGGACTCCGGCGAGGGCCGCTGGACCGTCCAGGCCGCCGTGGACCTCGCGGTCCCGGCCCCGGCGATCACCTCCTCCCTCTACGCGCGGTTCGCCTCCCGCCAGGACGACAGCCCGGCGATGAAGGTCGTGGCGGCCCTGCGCAACCAGTTCGGCGGGCACGCCGTGCACCGCGCCGAGACCTCCGACGACGTCGAGGTCTGAGGCTCCCTCCCCGCACCGACCCCGGCCCGGGGACGCAGCCCGCGAGCCGTCCCCGGGAGCGACCCCTTCCCCCGACCGCCGCCGCCCCAGGAGGAAGGCCGGATGTACGTATCCCACCTGCAACTGGCCGACTTCCGGTCCTACCATGAGGCTCTCGTGGAGATGGGTCCCGGCGTGAGCGTGTTCGTCGGCGCCAACGGCCAGGGCAAGACCAACCTGGTCGAGGCGGTCGGCTACGTGGCCACCCTCGGCAGCCACCGGGTCTCCTCCGACACCCCGCTGGTCCGCCAGGGCGCTCCCCGCGCGATCGTCCGGGCCAAGGTGGTGCGCGACGAGCGGTCCATGGTCGTGGACCTGGAGCTCAACCCCGGCAGGGCCAACCGGGCCCGGATCAACCAGGCGCCCGCGGGCCGCCCGCGCGAGGTCCTCGGAATCCTGCGCACCGTGCTCTTCGCCCCGGAGGACCTGGCCCTGGTCAAGGGCGACCCCGGCGAGCGGCGCCGGTTCCTGGACGACCTGCTGGTGGCGCGCGCGCCCCGGATGGCGGGCGTGCGCTCGGACTACGACCGGGTGCTCAAGCAGCGCAACGCCCTGCTCAAGTCGGCCTCCGGCCGGATGTTCCGCCAGCGCTCGGCACCCGACCTGAGCACGCTGGAGGTGTGGGACTCCCACCTGGCGGAGACGGGCGCGGAGCTGCTGGCGGCGCGGCTGGACCTGGTGGAGGAGCTGCGCCCGAGGATCGCCGAGGCCTACTCCGGGCTGACCGACTCCGGGGGCCCGGCCGTCCCCGACTACCGCTGCGGCGCGGTCCCCGAGGGCGCCGAGCCGCCGACCGGCCGTCCACAGCTTGTGGAAACCCTGCGCGCCGCCCTGGCCGAGGCCCGCGACCGCGAGCTCCAGCGCGGCGTCAGCCTGGTGGGCCCGCACCGCGACGACCTGGTCCTGCGGCTGGGCGGGATGCCCGCCAAGGGCTACGCCAGCCAGGGCGAGTCCTGGTCGTACGCGCTCTCACTCAAACTGGCCGCCTTCGACCTGCTGCGCTCCGACGGCGACGACCCGGTGCTGATCCTGGACGACGTGTTCGCCGAGCTGGACAGCGAGCGCCGCCGCAGGCTGGCCGAGCGGGTCGGCGACGCCGAACAGGTCCTGGTGACCGCGGCCGTGCCCGAGGACATCCCCGAGGAGCTGGACGGGGCCCGGTTCGGCGTGCGCGAGGGGGTCGTCACGGGTGAGTGAGCGTTATCCACACCCTGTGGACCGGGGCTCGGCCCCCGGCGCGGCCGACCGCGGAGGAGGAGGACTCCGTCCACAGCCTGTGGACGGGGCGCGGCGCCCGCCGGAACCGGGGCAGTCGGCCCCCCCGGCCCCGTCCGGGGCCGACCTGGCCCGCCAGGCGCTCGCCCGCGCCCGGGCCGAGGCCAAGGACCGCGGCGCGGTGCCCCGGGGGCTCCAGCGCTCGCGTCGGCGTGGCCGGTTGCGGTCACGCAACGAGCCCCAGATGTTCGGTGAGGCCGTGCGCACGTGGCTGATCGAGCACGGCTGGCAGGAACAGGTGGCCATCGGCGGCGTGTTCGGCCGCTGGGCGGACATCGTGGGCGATTTCAACGCAGAACACCTCCGACCGGAGAGCTATTCGGACGGGGAACTGGTCGTGGTGGCCGATTCCCCCACCATGGCGGCCCACGCGCGAGCGATGGTGCGCGATCTCATGCGCCGTCTCAACGAGGAGCTGGGCGACGGCACAGTCGTCGCCATCAAGGTCCGAGGACCCGGTTTCCGGCGCCGCTGAGGCGCGTCCGCCCGGGCTCCGGGGGCGGGATGCCCGTTTCCTCCTCTTTCGCGGCCTGTGGATATTCCCAGGTGAACGCTGTTCCAGCGGGTGTCCGCCGGCGCCGGGGAGGCGCCCGGACCGCGCCGGGGCCGCAGGCGCCACTCAACCGCACCGGGACTTGTGTACAGCCCCTCCCGCGTGTAGGGAGTCGTCTCCCTCCCTGAACGTTCGTTGTGAGGCGGCACAGGGCCGCCAATGCCACTTTGTCGCACCGTGCGGGGTATCATGGAGACGGTTCTTCAGACGCCTGTAGCCGGTCCCACGCCCCCAGAAGAGGGTGGGCGGACGGCCCCTGTGGCGAACGGTGATCCCCCAGGTGTCGCGGCACGCAGACCCTCCCGATCACCGCGTCACGGGCGACCGTCGCCGCTCGGCCGCGGTCGGCAGGCGTCCCCAGCAGGAGGGTGTTCCCACTTGGCCTACGACGCAGGTTCAATCACGGTTCTGGAGGGGCTTGAGGCGGTCCGCAAGCGCCCCGGAATGTACATCGGTTCCACCGGGGAGCGGGGCCTGCACCACCTGGTCTACGAGGTGGTCGACAACTCCGTCGACGAGGCGCTGGCGGGCCACGCCGACGCCATCGAGGTGACCCTGCTGGCCGACGGCGGCGTGTGCGTGGCCGACAACGGCCGCGGCATCCCCACCGACCTCCACCCGGTGGAGAAGCGCCCCGCCGTCGAGGTCGTCCTCACCACGCTGCACGCGGGCGGCAAGTTCGACGGCAAGTCCTACGCGGTCTCCGGCGGTCTGCACGGCGTCGGCGTCTCCGTCGTCAACGCGCTGTCCACCGCGCTGGAGGTGGAGATCCGCCTCCACGGGCACGTGTGGCGCCAGCGCTACGAGATGACCGCCCCCACCGGCGAACTCGTCAAGGGCGAGAGCACCGACGAGACCGGCACCCAGATCACCTTCTGGCCGGACGGCGGCATCTTCGAGACCACGGTGTTCTCCTTCGAGACGCTCGCCCGCCGCATGCAGGAGATGGCCTTCCTCAACAAGGGGCTGTCCATCACCATCCGCGACGAGCGGCCCGAGCACACCGACGGCGGACCGACGGTCAACACCTTCCACTACGACGAGGGTCTGTCGGACTACGTCCGCCACATCAACGCCAAGAAGGAGCCGGCGCACGCGTCGATCATCTCCTTCGAGGAGGAGGGCGACGGCATCTCGGTCGAGATCGCCATGCAGTGGAACCAGTCCTACACCTCCTCCGTGCACACCTTCGCCAACACCATCAACACGGCCGAGGGCGGCACGCACGAGGAGGGGTTCCGCTCCGCGCTGACCACCCTGGTCAACCGGTACGCCCGCGACCAGAAGCTGCTGCGCGAGAAGGACGACAACCTCACCGGCGACGACATCCGCGAGGGTCTGACCGCCATCATCTCGGTCAAGCTGGCCGACCCGCAGTTCGAGGGCCAGACCAAGACCAAGCTGGGCAACACCGAGGCCAAGTCCTTCGTCCAGAAGGTCACCAACGAGCACCTGCGCGACTGGTTCGAGCGCAACCCCGGCGAGGCCAAGGACATCGTGTCCAAGGCCAGCCAGGCCGCCCGCGCCCGCGTGGCCGCCCGCCAGGCCCGCGACCTGACCCGCCGCAAGACCCTGCTGGAGACCACCTCCCTCCCGGGCAAGCTGTCGGACTGCCAGTCCACCAACCCGGAGGAGTGCGAGGTCTACATCGTCGAGGGCGACTCGGCGGGCGGTTCCGCGAAGGGCGGCCGCAACCCGCACAACCAGGCCATCCTGCCCATCCGGGGCAAGATCCTGAACGTCGAGAAGTCGCGCATCGACCGCATCCTCAAGAACACGGAGGTCCAGGCGATCATCACCGCCCTGGGCACCGGCATCCACGAGGAGTTCGACGCGGAGAAGCTGCGGTACCACAAGGTCATCCTGATGGCCGACGCCGACGTCGACGGCCAGCACATCCGCACGCTGCTGCTCACCCTGCTGTTCCGCTTCATGAAGCCGCTGGTCGAGGCCGGGAACGTCTACCTGGCCGCGCCGCCGCTGTACAAGATCAAGTGGGACCAGAAGGGCAGCGACGCCAGCTACGCCTTCTCCGACGCCGAGCGCGACCGGGTCATCGAGGCCGGTATCGCCCAGGGCAAGAGGGACCCGCGCCCGCGCGACATGGTGCAGCGCTTCAAGGGTCTGGGCGAGATGAACGCCAACGAGCTGTGGGACACCACGATGGACCCGGACCGCCGCGTCCTGCTCCAGGTCAGCCTGGAGGACGCGGCCCAGGCCGACGAACTGTTCAGCGTGCTCATGGGTGAGGACGTCGAGTCGCGGCGCGCCTTCATCCAGCGCAACGCCAAGGACGTCCGCTTCCTGGACATCTAGGCAGTGTTTCCCGGACCTGCGCTTCGCTTCGGTCCGTGTCCGGACGCCGGGAGAACGGGAACCGGGTCGAGGCGGGCACGGTGGCGCCTGCGATGGGACGGCCCGCTCCTCGCTGTCCCGCCTCCGGCGCCTCCAGATCCCCGTGGGCGCCCGGACCGGCCCCGCATGAGGCCGGTCCGAGGAACCGAGCCCGGGTCCTTGAGGACCCGGGTCCCGCTCCCACCCGTGCTCAAGCAAGCTTCGTAGAAGGGACCGACATCCGTGACGGATGCGAACAACCCCGACGCCCCTGAGGGCGGGGACTCCAGCGTGGAGGCCCCGCCGCGCACGACCGACCGGATCGAGCCCGTCGACATCCAGGTCGAGATGCAGCGCAGCTACCTCGACTACGCGATGTCGGTCATCGTCGGCCGCGCCCTGCCCGACGTGCGCGACGGCCTCAAGCCGGTCCACCAGCGCGTGCTCTACGCGATGTACGACGGCGGCTACCGCCCCGACCGCGGCTACTTCAAGTGCGCCCGCGTCGTCGGCGACGTCATGGGCAACTACCACCCGCACGGTGACAGCGCCATCTACGACACCCTGGTGCGCCTGGCCCAGTGGTGGTCCATGCGGATGCCGCTGGTCGACCCCAACGGCAACTTCGGCTCGGCGGGCAACGACCCGGCCGCCGCCATGCGCTACACCGAGTGCAAGCTCGCGCCGCTGGCCATGGAGATGCTCCGGGACATCGACAAGGACACCGTCGACTTCCGGCCCAACTACGACGGCCGCTCCGCCGAGCCCGTCGTGCTGCCCGCCCGCTTCCCGAACCTGCTGGTCAACGGCTCCTCGGGCATCGCGGTCGGCATGGCCACCAACATCCCGCCGCACAACCTGCGCGAGGTCGCCGACGGCGTCAACTGGTACCTCGACAACCCCGAGGCGCAGGACGAGGAGCTGCTCGACGCGCTCATCGCGCGCGTCAAGGGCCCCGACTTCCCCACCCGCGGGCTCATCGTCGGCAAGCGCGGCATCGAGGAGGCGTACCGGACCGGGCGCGGCTCCATCACCATGCGCGCCGTGGTCGAGGTGGAGGAGGACAAGCGGGGCCGCCAGACCCTGGTCGTCACCGAGCTGCCCTACCAGGTCAACCCGGACAACCTCGCGCTCAAGATCGCCGACCTGGTCAAGGACGGCAAGATCACCGGCATCGCCGACGTGCGCGACGAGAGCAGCGGCCGCACCGGACAGCGCCTGGTCATCGTGCTCAAGCGCGACGCCGTCGCCAAGGTCGTGCTGAACAACCTCTACAAGCACACCCAGCTCCAGGAGACCTTCGGCGCGAACATGCTCGCGCTGGTCGACGGGGTGCCGCGCACCCTGCGCCTGGACCAGATGATCCGGCACTGGGTCAAGCACCAGGTCGAGGTCATCGTCCGCCGGACCCGGTACCTGCTGCGCAAGGCCGAGGAGCGGGCGCACATCCTGCGCGCGCTGCTGCGGGCGATGGACCGCATCGACGAGGTCATCGACCTCATCCGGGCCAGCGCCTCCGCGGACCAGGCCCGCACCGGCCTGATGGACCTGCTGGAGATCGACGACATCCAGGCCCGCGCCATCCTCGACATGCAGCTGCGCAAGCTCGCCGCCCTGGAGCGCAACGCCCTGACGGCCGAGTACGACGAGCTCATGGCGCAGATCGCCGACTACAACGACATCCTCGAATCGGACACGCGCCAGCGGAGCATCATCCGCGAGGAGCTCGGCGAGATCGTGGAGAAGTACGGCGACGAGCGGCGCACGCACATCATCCCCTTCGAGGGCGACATGCGCATGGAGGACTTCATCGCCGAGGAGGACGTGGTCGTCACGATCTCCCGCGGTGGATACGCCAAGCGCACCCGCATCGACAACTACCGCGCCCAGAAGCGCGGCGGCAAGGGCGTGCGCGGGGCCCAGCTCAAGCAGGACGACATCGTCCAGCACTTCTTCGTCACCACCACCCACAACTGGATCCTGTGCTTCACCAACCAGGGCCGGGTGTACCGCACGAAGGCCTACGAGCTGCCCGAGGCCGCCCGCGACGCGCGCGGCCAGCACGTGGCGAACCTGCTCCCGTTCCAGCCGGGCGAGGAGATCGCGCAGATCATGGCGCTGCGCGACTACGAGGCCGCCCCGTACCTGGTGCTCGCCACCCGTGAGGGCCTGGTCAAGAAGTCCCGCCTGGAGGACTTCGACTCGGCGCGCGCGGCGGGCATCATCGCGATCAACCTGCGCGAGGGCGACGAGCTGATCGCCGCCCGGCTGGTCTTCCCCGACGACGACCTGCTGCTGATCTCCAGCGACGCCCAGGCGATCCGGTTCCCGGCCTCCGACGAGTCGCTGCGCCCCATGGGCCGCGCCACCAGCGGCGTGATCGGCATGCGGTTCCTGGAGGACGACTACCTGCTGAGCATGGACGTCATCCGGCCCGGCGACGGTTCCACGGACGTCCTGGTCACCACCGAGAACGGCTACGCCAAGCGCACCCCCTCCGACCAGTACCCGGTGCAGAACCGCGGCGGCAAGGGCGTCCTGACGGCCAAGGTGGTGGAGGCCCGAGGCAAGCTGGTCGGCGCCCTGATGGTCGACCCCGAGGTGGACGAGGTCTTCGCGATCACCTCCGTCGGCGGTGTCATCCGCACCGGCGCCGACGAGGTCAAGCGGTCCGGCCGCACGACCATGGGCGTCCGGCTGATGAACCTGGACAAGGGCAACAAGATCGTGGCCGTGGCGCGCAACGCCGAGGCCGCCGAGGAGGAGGCCGTCGAGACGGTCGAGGACGCGGGGGAAGCGGCCGCCGACACGGCCGAGGACGTGAACGCGAACGCCGAAGGCGACCCGGAGGCCTAGACTGCGCGTTAGGCCCCATATGGGCCGCGGGGTTCGTTTCGCGCGGACCCCGCGGACGCCCCGGTCGCGCCAATCACCCGTTCTCAACGAAAGTCCAGCGGTAACGTTTCTATGTCTGACAACCAGCGGAACACCACCACGAACGAAACCGACCCGGACACGGCGGAGAGCGCCGAGGGCGGGGACGTGGAGACGACCGAGAAGGACACGGCAGAAGCGGGGGCCGCCGTGACCACCGAGGTCGACGACGAGGCCGAGGCGGCGACGGGCGCCACCGAGGCCGACACGGCCGAGGAGCCCGGTGAGGAGTCGGGGGACAAGCCCGGCGACGAGGACGAGGGTTCCGCCGACAGGGCGGACACCGGATCCGAAGCCGCCGCCGGACCGTCCGAGCCCGTGGCGGAGGACCGCACCGAAACGGGGGGAACGCCAGTGTCCGAATCGAAGACCTCGGTGCCTGGGGGCCCGAACGCCGTGAAGGCCAGCCTGTCCAGCCGCAAGGCACACCTGTCGGTCTCCCGTGTGGAGCCGTGGTCGGTGATGAAGTTCAGCTTCGTCGTCTCCCTGGTGTGCTTCATCATCCTGTTCGTGGCGATCGCGGTGATCTACGCGACGCTGTCGATGCTGGGTGTCTTCGACGAGCTGACCAACATGCTCACGGCGCTCCTGGAGGGCGACGGGACCGAGGACGAGCTCGGCCTCGACCCGGCCTCCTGGTTCTCGCCGGGCCGTGTCCTGGGTTACACCGGCGTGGTCGGCGCGCTGAACATCGTGCTGATCACCGCCCTGTCCACGGTGGGCGCCATGCTGTACAACCTCGTCGCCGACCTGGTCGGCGGCGTCGACGTGACGCTGTCCGAGGCCGAGTAGCACCGCCGTGAGGGCTCGGTCCCCGCCGGGGCCGGGCCCTCACGCGTCGGTTCCGAGCACTTCCGCGCCCGGGTAAAATCGGAGGTGGAAAGGGACGCGTGCGCCGCGTCCCGCCTCGCGTCCGCCCCGGATCACCGGTTCGCCCCGGTCCCGGCGATGCGGTAGAGTTCCACACGCAGCAAGGGCGTATAGCTCAGTCGGTTAGAGCGCATCCCTGATAAGGATGAGGCCCCAGGTTCAAGTCCTGGTACGCCCACACGGTTTGTGCGGTTCAGAGCCTTGTTCTCCACTCGGAGAGCAGGGCTCTTCCTCTTTCGGCCGTCATCGACCGTGGGACCCCGCGGCATCCCCTGTCCGAGCCTGTGCTCCCCCGGCACTGGACGGTACCGACAGGACGCCAAGTCGACAACAGATCCAATCGCTGTGTCGACTCGACCCCCAGCCGGCGCTCCCCCGCCGGGAAGCGGCACGCCCAAGAGCTCCGCGGTGACCACCGGGTAGGTCCCCGCCGTCGGACCGCGCACGGCTTGCGCAAGCCGTCGCGTGGGTGGCGGCGGGCCAGCACCCGGAGTGTCAGGGTGTCCCCGCCCGCCACTGAACGTGCTGGGGGACGACGTCGTCGGCGTGCCAGCGCAGTTCGGAGTCGACGGCCACCACGCCCTCGATCTGCCGGACGCCGTGGATCAGCTTCTCGACGTCGCTGCGGTGCTCCACATCCCCGGTGAGCCTCACCACCCCGCCCTCGACCGTGGCCCTGGGTTCCGGCAGGACCTCCCTGATCACGCTCCGCGCCTCCTCGGCGATGTCGTCGTCCTCCCGCACGAAGACCGACAACAGGTCCCGCCTGCTGACGATCCCGAGCAGGTGTCCGTCCCCGTCGACGACCGGCAACTGTTTGACCCCGTGCCGCTCCATCAAGCGGGCGGCGAGGACCACGGACGCGTCGGAGGACACCGTGACGGCGGGGCCGGTCATCAACTCGGCCGCGTTCCTCGCTGTGGCCTTGTCGCCCGCGCTTCCTCCCGAACCCAGCCGGGCGCGCAGCCGGGCGCGCAACGGAGGAGCGTACTCCCCTCCCGCGAACTCCTCCTTGTGGAGCAGGTCCTCCTCCGAGACCACGCCGACCACACAGCCCTCTCCGTCGGTCACGGGCAGAGCGCTCACACCGTGCTTGACCAGCATCTCGGCGATCTCGCGGTAGCGTGTGTCCCCGGTGACGGAGAAGACCTCGGTCGTCATGACGTCGCTCACATTGTGCATCGCGAACTCCCCTCGTGTACCGTCCCGGACGGCGGTCGGCACGGTTCCGTTCCCGCGGAAACGCCCCTCGGGCGCTCCGGCCCCGTTCCGGTCCCCCTCCCAGCCTTCTCCGCAGACGCCCGGCCCACCAGGGTCCTGGGCCCCGGCCGAGTCGGGCCCTACGGCTCCTACCGGCGGGGACCCGCGCTCTCGGCCTGCCCGCGGAGCCGCTGCTCCGACGACGGTCACAGCGGTCGGAGCGCGCGCAGGTACGGGTCCCCGTGCGGATACCTGGCCACCCGGACGCGGGCGTCGACGCACACCGCCGACGAAGGACCGACGATGACCGGGTTCATCTCGAGTTCCGCGATCTCCGGAAGATCCTCGACCAGCTTCGAGAGCCTCAGCAGGGGTTCCCGCAGTACCCCGGGGTCCGTATCCCTCTCATCCCCCCGTTCGCCCAGGCGCCTGAGCTCGGGTACGGACCGGATCATCTCGTCGGCGTCGGCGTCGGTCAGCGGAGTGAGCCGGGACGTTCGTGAGCCCAGCACCTCGGCGTAGCTCCCGCCGGGGCCGCACGCGATCACCGGGCCGAAGTCGGGCTGCTGGACGGAGCCGATCAGGGCCTCGAAACCGGGAGGGGCCATGCCTTGGACGACGAAGCCGCGGGCCCTTCCCCGGAACCGCTCCGCCAGCTCACGGTAGGCCCTCCTGAACCGCTCCTCCCCGGTGAGGCCGAGGTACAGGGCTCCGGCGCGGGCTCGGTGGACGACGCCGGCCACGTCCGCCTTGAGTGCGACCGGTCCGGGGATCTCCACCGCCGCGCGCAGCGCCTCCTCCTCGTCGCGTGCGCGGCGCCAGGGCGCGAGGGCCATCCCGTAGCAGGTGAGCAGTTCCATCACACGGTGGAGGGGCAGCCATCCGCCCTGGGCGGGGGAGAGCAGGGACTCGTTCACGATCTCGGCCGCCCGGTACGAGGCCACGTCGGAGAGTTCCGGCGCCCGCCCGGACGGGCGGGCCAGCCATGAGGAGCGCCGCCACGCGGCGCCGAGCGCAGCAGCCGCCGCCTCGGGACCGTTGTACGAGGGCACCGGTCTCCCCCCGCCCCCGAGGACGGCCACGGCCTCGGGCTGCTCGGGCGCGACCGCGACCACCGGGACGTCCCGCACCGCCGTGCTGACGGCCGGAGCCGGATCGGCCAGGGCCGTGGGGACCGTGACGGCCATGACGGCGTCCACCTCCGGGGCCGCCGACAACAGCTCCAGACACGCGCGCAACTGGTCACTGCGGGCCGCCGGCGTGGTGTCGACGGGGTTGGAGCACACCGCTCCGGAGGGCAGCGACTCCTCCAGGCCGCGCCGCGTCCGCTCGGACAGTCCGGCGACCTCCAGACCGGCGTCACAGCACGAGTCGGCGGCCATCCCCCCCACACCGGCGGTGTTGGTCAGGACCGCCACACGAGGGCCCCGGGGAAGGGGCTGGTGGGCCATGAGTGCCGCTGCTTCGACCAGTTCGCCGACCCCGGACACGGCGGTCACCCCGGCTTGGGCGAACAGGGCGTCGGCTGCGGCTACGGACGGCAGGGGGGAACCGCTGTGCGCCAGGGCCGCCCGCCTCCCCGCCTCCGAACGCCCCGCGTGCACGGCCAGGACGGGCATCCGCCGTCCGATCCCACGGGCTATGCGTGCGAACTTGCGGGGGTTGCCGAAGGACTCCACGTGCACCACCGCCATGGTGGTGGAACCGTCCGCCTCCCACCAGCTCAGCATGTCGTTGCTGCTGACGTCCAGGCGGTTGCCCACAGCCAGGAACGAGGACACCCCCACTCCCAGGCGGGTGAGGTGGTCGAACAGGCTGATGCCGACCCCGCCCGACTGCACGACGAGGCCCGCGCCTCCGGGGGAGGGCGGGCGCGCGGCGAAGGTCGCCTGCAGGCTCACCCCGGGCTCGGTGCAGACGACACCGAAGCTGTTGGGGCCCACGAGCCGCATCCCGCTGTCCCGGCAGACCGACAGCAGCTCCCGGCTCGTGTCCGGGCCGAGGTTCGAGGTGACGACGAGGAGCGCCCTGATCCCCCGCGCACCGCACGACCGCGCCACGGGGACCACGGCGTCGGGAGGGACCGCCACCACCGCCAGGTCCGGGGGCTCGGGAAGTTCCGCGACGGAACGGTGGACGGGCAGGGGGACGTCGGCCACGCCGGACGCCTGGGGGTGGACGGCGTACGTGGGACCGGTGAAGCCGTGGCACACGATGCTGCGAAGGATCGCGTTGCCGACCGACACCGCGCGGCTCGTCACACCGATGACCACGGCCGAACGGGGACGCAGCAACCGCTTGAGGCTCTCCCTGCTGGCCTGTCCCTCCCTGCGTCCCACGGCGGCGACGTAGCGGTCGTCCTGCTCCAGGGGCAGGGTCAGCTCCACCACCCCCGCGTCGGTCCTGCGACGCGATCGCAGCCCCGCGTCGTCGCACATGCGCAGCATCTCGTGGTTGGCGGCCAGGACGTCGGCGTGGAAGGCCCTGACACCGCGTTCCCGTGCCACCGAGGCCAGGTGCTCCAGAAGCAGGGTGCCCACACCGCGTCCATGGGCCCCTTCCGCCACGGCCAGCCCCAACTCCCCGGTACTGGACCGCTCGGTCGCGTCGTAACTCGCGACGCCGACCACCTCGCCGTCGAGGACCGCGAGGAGGGCCGCGCAACTGGTGCCGCCGCCCACGCAGGCCCGCTCGGCCGCCGCTCGGGCCGAAGACGTACTGGGCAGGAAGAAGCGCATGCGCAGGTTCTCCTGCGACATCCCCTCGTACAGCTTCCGGACCCTGGTGACGTCCTCGGCCCTGGCGGGACGTATCAGCGCGACGGCGCCGTCGGACAACAGGGCGTGGGAGGTCCCCTGGTCCGCCGTCCGTACCGTTTCCTCGTCGAGTCGGCCGGTCATGGTCGCCCTCCCCCGGGTCCTCGCGTCCGGGTCGCTGGAGTCGGCCCGGGGCGCGTCGTCGCGTGTGGCGCGGTGCGCTTCCCAGTCTTCTCCCTGTTCGCGGATCCGGCCCGGGGACGGAGGTCGCTCGCATCCGGGCCCAACGGCCCATGCCCGGTGGCTCCGCGACCGGTGAGGATGCGGGTAGTACGGGACGCGGGAGCTTCTTCTTCGGGGCGGGGGGTCGCACCATGACGCGGGAAGAGGGCACGGCCACCACGGGCAGCGACCTCGGGCGCAGGGCCGCCGCGCGCCGGGCCGAACTCGGTCTGACCCGGGAGGAGGTCGCGCACCTGGCGGACATGGATCCCGGGTACGTGGCCTACCTGGAGGAGTACGCCCCCCACATGACCAGGCAGGCGCTCTACCGCCTCGCGGAAGCCCTGAACACCACGCAGGACTACCTGCTGGGAAGCGCCACCGACGTACCGCCCGGCTCCGCGACCACCTCGGTCCTGCTCCCGGAGACGACCGTGCTCACTCCGGAGACGTGCATGGAACTCGTCGGTCCGGGCGGTGTGGGACGCATCGGCTTCATGCCCGGGGGCGCGACGGCGCCGACCATCCTTCCGGTGAACTACCTAGTCCGCGGTGGCGCCGTCGTGTTCCGGACCACGGACCACGGAGTGATCGCCCGGCACCTCCCGTGCGGCGCCGCCTTCGAGGTCGACCGCGTCGACGGCGTGACGAGCGAGGGGTGGAGCGTCCTGATCACCGGCGAGGCCGTACCGGTGACCGACGACGCGGAGGCGGCGTCTATGCGCACGAGCACTCCCGTGCGCCCGTGGGCGGGAGGCGAACACGACCTCTTCGTCCGTGTCGTCGCGTACGAGGTCAGCGGGCGCCGTGTGGGAGGCCGGAGCATGCGCTGACCCGTGTCGGCGTCCCGCTTCGGGACGGGCCCGCCACTGGTATCCGACCGCCTTCGCGGGTAGGGGGACGAGGCACACGACGGAACGCGGTCCGGCCGGGCACCGGGTCGCCCGGCCCCGTCGGGCGGGCCCGCCCGTGTGGGAGGAGATGACGGCCTATGCAGCAGGAGAGCCGGGCCATCCGCGTCTTCCTGGTCGACGACCACGACGTGGTGAGGCGGGGGATCACCGCCCTGCTCGAGGACGAGGGGGACATCGAGGTCGTCGGGGAGGCCGCCACGGCGGCCGAGGCGCTCGGCCGCGTGCCGGCCGCACGGCCCGACGTGGCGGTCCTGGACGTGCGTCTGCCGGACGGCAGCGGTGTGAAGGTCTGCCGGGAGCTGCGGTCGCGGTTCCCGGAACTGGCGTGTCTGATGCTGACGTCCTACTCCGACGACGAGGCCCTCTACGACGCCGTCCTGGCGGGTGCGGCGGGCTACGTGCTGAAACAGATCCACGGTTCGGACCTGGTGGGGGCGATCCGCACGGTCTCCTCCGGGGAGTCCCTGCTGGACCCGCACAGCACATCCCTCGTCATGCGGCGCATACGCGAGGGAGCGGAGTCCGCGGACCCCCTCGCCGGTTTCTCCCCCCAGGAACGGCGCGTGTTCGAGCTGATCGGTGAGGGGCTGACCAACCGGCAGATCGGCGAGCGGGTCTTCCTGGCGGAGAAGACGGTCAAGAACTACGTCTCCAGTGTGCTGTCCAAGCTGGACATGCAGCGCCGGGCGCAGGCGGCGGCGTACGCCGCGCGGCTCAAGGACCGTGCCGCGCGCGGCGGGTCCGGATGAGACCGCGCGTCCGCCCGGGATCCTGCGGCGTGCTCCGGAGACGGGCGGGCGCCCGGGCGGGGCGCACGGCGTCAAGTGGCGCAGGTCCCGGATCCGCCACGTCCTTGGAGACCGCCCGACCGCGACACCCGTACCTGGTGCGCCCGCGCGGACGCTCCTAACGTGGCACGGGAAGGCTCCACAACCGGTGGGAGGCAGCCATGGACCAGGGAGCGAAGGCGCCCGTGGTGGCGGCGGTCAACGGAACGGCGGCGAGCGGACGGGCCCTGGACTGGGCCGCGGACGACGCGAGACGGCGGGGACGGGGGCTGCGCGTCGTGTACGCCTTCGACTGGCCGCTCTACCACTCCCTCCCCCGCGGCCTGCCGGGGTTCGACGTGGACGAGTTCGCCCGCCGCATCGTCGACGAGGCCCGCGAGCGCGCGCTGGAGCGGGTTCCGGACCTGGACGTCATGGCGGTGCACGTCACGGGCGACCCCGCGCCGGTCCTGCTGACCGAGAGCCGGGGCGCCCACTCCCTGGTCGTGGGGGCGCACCGCATGACGACCATGGACAGGGTGGTCGTACCGGACTCCACGGCCCTTGAGCTGCTGGCCGACGCCTCGTGTCCCGTGGTGGTGGTTCCCAACCGGGAGCCGGGTCCCTTCCACGGCCGCCTGGTGCTGGGCGCGGACGGGTCGCGGTCCGCGCGGGCCGCCACGGAGTGGGCGTTCGCCACGGCCGGCGCCTGGGGGGCGGGCCTGCGCGCGGTGGCGGTACGCGAGGAGACCCGCTGGTGGCGCTTCGGCGCCTTGGAGGACCCGACCTGGACCATGACTGAGGAGGACAGGAAGCGGGCCGAGGACGAGGACGTGCGCCGCGCGCACCGGGCCTTGTCGGAGGCGGTCGCGGACGAGCGGGCGCGCTGGCCGCGAGTGCGGGTCGAGGAGGTCGTGGAGACGGGCCACCCCGTCGAGGTCCTGTGCGCCTCGGCCCGGGACTGTGACCTGATGGTCGTGGGATCGCACGGACGGGGAGGCTTCGCCGGGATGCTGCTGGGGTCGGTGAGCCGCAACGTGATCTCACACAGCCCCGTTCCGGTCGCGGTGGTACGCCCTCCCCGGCACTGAGAACGGCGGCCGGGCACGCCCCGGGGCGCCGCGGACGGTCACACCGGTGCGGCGCCCGACGTTCCGGCGCCGGACAGGTCGGCGGCGATCGCGTCGGCCCAACCGTCGATCTCGTCCCAGTCGCGGAAGTCCCCGTAGCGCCCCCGCATGAGCCGGTAGACCGCGCGTCCGAACCGCGGCAGGTGTTCGGGCCGCAGGGCTCCGGCCAGGAGGCGGTGTTCGCGGAAACCCAGAGCTTCGTGCAGCTCGGCGACCTCCTTGGGTTCTCGGGCCTGTTTCTCGAACCAGCCTCCGACGACCCGCGCCAGGCCCACGCTGAACAGCCAGACCGGCATCCCGCCGAGCGGCTCGGCGTTGGCGCGGAGGTATTCCGATGCCTCGGGAATCCAGGAGCCGCTGTGGATCGCGCTGCCCAGGACCGCGGCACCGTACTCCCCTGCCCCCGGCGCTTCCGCCAGGGGCCGCACGTCCGCCGTGTGGCCGCGTTCGCGCAGACGACCGGCGATCCTCTCCGCGATCTCCCGTGTGGAACCGTGCTCACTCGCGTAGCCGACCAGTACGGACATGGCGTTACCTCCTCCGAGCGTCCTCCGTCACAGCCCAGTCTGGGCGCGCGGGGCCGCGCCGCCGCAGGGGCGTACCTCCCGGAGCACGGGGACGTAGGGCCCGTGCGGGTCAGCCGCTAGGCCCTGCCGGGAGGACGGATACGCAGGCAGTGTCGGAGGGGAGGGGGA
>NZ_LEKI01000109.1:0-20389 GCF_001029525.1 Nocardiopsis sp. RV163
CCCGCAGAGAGGGTGCGGGGAGGGGGAGTGGCGCGTCTCACCCCGCGCGCCACTCCCCCTCCCCGCACCCTCTCTGCGGGCGCCTCACGCGCCCGCTTCCCTCTGGCGCAGGTAAGCGAAACGTCACGATTGGGTATCCGCATGCTCTAGGTTGGGCGGGTACACAGGAACTTCCCGACATCGACGACAAGAGGGGGCCCTTCGTCGTGAGCCTGCCCCAATGGATCACGATCGGCGTCACCGTCACGGTCGCGGTGCTGCTGGTCTTCGCCCTGCGCTGGGTGCTCAAGCACAAGCTGGGCAAGGTCTGGCGGATGTCCCAGCACGTGGTCGACCGCACCACCTACACCAGTTACGCCGCGGCCGCGGTGGTCGGCGCGAACCTGTCGCTGCCCAGCCGCGACAACGTGGACTGGAGCACCTACCAGACCATCCAGCACGCGATGAGCATCCTCATGATCGCGACGCTGACGGGCCTGGGCGTCAGCCTGGCCTACGCGGTCACGGACATGGTGCTGGCCCGGCTGTCGGTCGCCAACGGCGACGCCGACCGCAAGGCGCGGCGCATCCAGACCCAGGTGCGGCTGCTGCGCCGGGTGATCACCTCGATCATCGTGGTGCTGGCGGTCGCCGCCATCCTGTTCACCTTCGACGAGGTCCGCGCGCTCGGCGCCGGACTGCTGGCCTCCGCGGGCATCATCGGCATCGTGGCCGGTGTGGCGGCCCAGTCCACACTGTCCAACCTGTTCGCCGGGCTCCAGTTGGCCTTCAGCGACGCCCTGCGCATCGGCGACGTGGTCGTGGTCGAGGGCGAGTGGGGCCGGGTCGAGGAGCTGAGCCTGGTCAACGTCACCATCAAGATCTGGGACGAGCGCCGCCTGGTGGTCCCGGTCGCCAACTTCACCACAACCAGCTTCGAGAACTGGACCAAGCAGGGCACGGCGATCACCGCCAAGGTGGTGTTCCCGCTGGACTGGGAGGTGCCGATCGGGGAGATGCGCGAGGAGACCGGGCGCCTGATCACCCGCAGCGACCACTGGGACGGGCGAAGCTGGTCCTGCCAGGTCGTGGACATCGCCCCGAGCGGCGAGGTGCTGGTGCGGGTGGTCGCCACCGCCGCCGACACCGGGCACCAGTGGGACATCGCCTGCGAGATCCGCGAGCACCTCATCGGCTGGCTTGTCGAGAACTACCCCGAGTCCCTGCCGCGCCACCGCGCCCAGTTCATGGCCTCCGAGGACGCGGACGAGGCCGCCTACGCCACCCAGTTCCCCACCTCGGCGTTCCGGCGCCACGAGCCCAACGGCGTCAGCGGCCCGCCCGGGGGCGACCCCGGCGAGGCCTGAGCCCGACCGGACCGCACACGCGACGGCGCCCGGAGCGGATCTTCCGCTCCGGGCGCCGTGGTGTCCTGGCGGGCGGGTCCGGGGTCCCGCTCCGGCCCGCCCTGCGGTCCCCTCAGGAGGAGGGGCCCCGGAGGATGATGTCGGTGCCCTCGACGGTGACCTCGAACGGCTCCAGCGGCTCCTGGGCCGGGCCCGTCAGCGCCTCCCCGGTGGAGATGTCGAACTCGCTGCCGTGGCACAGGCACCGGATGACCTCGTCCACCTCCTGGACAGTGCAGCCCGCGTGCGTGCACGAGGCGCCGAAGGCCCGGTACCGGCCCGCCTCGGGCTGGGTCACGACCAGTTTGCTGTTGCTGAAGACCGCTCCCGCGCCCTCGGGGACGTCGGTGGTCTGGCCGACCACCTGGCCGTAACGGACCTCCTGCGGCTTGGGCTCCTGTCCCCCGCAGGCGCTCACGGCCGTGACGGCCGCGGCCGTCCCCGCCGTCCCGAGCAGTCGGCGCCTGCTCATCCCGCACCCGCACGTCCTCTTACCGGCCACGACGAAACGCTCCTCACCTGCGCCGAAATATCACTACACAATGTAGTAGGTACGGCGTGGCGGCCGGGTTCCGGGGTGTGTGCGAGAGCCCTCAGGCCCGCGGCGGACACGGGGGCGCCGCCGGGGGCCGCGGAGCCGCCGCGGCCACGTCGAGCACCACGGTGCCGGCGATCCGGTCGTGCAGCCCCTGCCGGTTGGGCCGGTTCCAGGCGGCCATCCCGCCGGTGAGCAGCGCCGTCACGGCCACCACGAACCACCAGAACCAGACGGCGCTGAAGAACAGGAAGAACAGCAGGAAGGGCAGGGCCAGCAGCGCGGCGCGCACCGTCAGGGCGGCGAGCGGCAGGGCGCCCAGACCGCCCTTCCCGGCCTGGGGGGCGACCCTGAGTCCGACGCGGCGCTTGCCCAGCGTCTGCTGCCAGCGGGAGAGGGCGAGGGTCTCATAGCCCGCGTAGAGCAGGAAGAAGGTCACCGACAGGAAGAGCGGGTACCGATCGCCGATACCGGTGGTGTCGCCCGAGCCGACCGCCTGGACGCCCACCCAGGCCAGGGACAGCACGAGCGCCAGCAGCAGCGCGGGCAGGGCGACCAGGAGCAGGTCGATGCCGCGCGCGTACGCCCGCGTCCGCCAGGCGGCCAGCGGGTAGAGCCGCTCCACCGGTTCGGGGCCCGGTGCGCCGGAGCGGCCGCCGTCGTGGAAGCCGGGGGTCTCCCCGTGCCCGGGGTCGGACGGTGACCGCTGGACACCCTGAGGCGTCGGCCCGCCGCGGTCCGGTCGGGGAGGGACGTTCATGGGTGGGCCAACCTCCAGGGCGGTTCGTCGGACTCGCGCGGGGGCCGGGCGCGGACACGTTCGACTCTACTGAGATGGGACATGCGTCGCGAACCCGCCGATCCGCTGTGGCAACGGGCGGCGCCCCGTCCCGCGGGGACCGGGACGGGGCGCGGCGGAGGCGCGGAGCGCGGGCTCAGAGCATCTTGGCCAGGAAGCGCCCGGTGTAGGACTCGGCCACCGCGGCGACCTCCTCCGGGGTCCCCTGCGCGACCACGGTGCCGCCGCCGGAGCCGCCCTCGGGTCCCATGTCGATGACGTGGTCGGCCGTCTTGATGACGTCGAGGTTGTGCTCGATGACGATCACCGTGTTGCCGGTGTCGGCCAGCCGGTCGAGCACGCCCAGCAGCTTGCGGATGTCCTCGAAGTGCAGGCCGGTCGTGGGCTCGTCGAGCACGTACACCGTCCGCCCGGTGGAGCGGCGCTGGAGTTCGGCGGCGAGCTTGACCCGCTGCGCCTCGCCGCCCGACAGCGTCGTGGCGGGCTGGCCCAGCCGCACGTAGCCCAGGCCGACGTCGGCCAGGGTCTGCAGGTGGCGGCGGATGGCGTTGATCGGCTCGAAGAACTCCAGAGCCTCCGAGATCGGCATGTTGAGGACCTCGGAGATGTTCTTGCCCTTGTAGCGGACCTGGAGGGTCTCACGGTTGTACCGGGCGCCGTGGCACACCTCGCAGGGCACGTAGACGTCGGGCAGGAACTGCATCTCGATCTTGAGCGTGCCGTCGCCGGAGCAGGCCTCGCAGCGGCCGCCCTTGACGTTGAAGGAGAACCGGCCCGGCTGGTAGCCGCGCGTCTTGGCGTCGGTGGTCTGCGCGAACAGCTTGCGGATGTGGTCGAAGACCCCCGAGTAGGTGGCCGGGTTGGAGCGCGGGGTCCGCCCGATGGGGCTCTGGTCCACGTGCACGACCTTGTCGACCTTGTTCGTGCCGTTGACCCGCAGGTGGCGGCCGGGCACGTCGCGCGCCCCGTTGAGCTCCTTGGCCAGGGCCTTGTAGAGGATCTCGTTGACCAGGGTGGACTTGCCCGAGCCGGACACACCGGTGACGGCGGTGAACACGCCCAGCGGGAAGGCGACGTCGATGCCGTGGAGGTTGTTCTCGCGCGCTCCCCGGACCACAAGCTCGTGACCCCGGGTGAGGGGGCGGCGCTCGACGGGCACCTCGATGCCGCGTTTGCCGGACAGGTACTCGCCGGTGAGCGAGTCCTGCGAGGTGAGCAGCTCGTCCACGATCCCCGAGACCACGACGTGGCCGCCGTGCTCGCCCGCGCCGGGGCCGATGTCCACGACCCAGTCGGCGGCGCGGATGGTGTCCTCGTCGTGCTCGACGACGATGAGCGTGTTGCCGATGTCGCGCAGGCGCTGGAGGGTCTCCAGCAGGCGCGCGTTGTCGCGCTGGTGCAGACCGATGGAGGGCTCGTCCAGCACGTACAGCACGCCCACCAGACCGGAGCCGATCTGGGTGGCTAGGCGGATGCGCTGGGCCTCCCCGCCCGAGAGCGAGCCCGAGGAGCGCGCCAGACTCAGGTAGTCCAGGCCGACGTCGAGCAGGAAGCCGAGCCGGGCGTTGATCTCCTTGAGCACCTGGGCGGCGATGACCGCGTCGCGCTCGGAGAGCGTGAGCCCGGCCAGGAAGGCCGCGCTGTCGCTGAGCGGCATCTGGGCGACCTCGGCGATGGACCTGCCGCCCACGGTCACCGCGAGCACGACCGGCTTGAGGCGCGTGCCCTCGCAGGTCGGGCAGGGCACGGTGCGCATGTACCCCTCCAGCCGTTCGCGGCCGTAGTCGCTCTCGGTCTCGGAGTGGCGGCGTTTGACCCAGGGGATGACGCCCTCGAACTCGGTGTAGTAGGACCGGTTGCGCCCGTACCTGTTGCGGTAGCTGACGTGGACCTGGGTGTCGTGCCCCTCCAGCAGGGCCTTGCGCGCGCGGCGCGGCAGCCGCTCCCAGGGGGTGTCCAAGTCGAAGCCGATCGCCTCGCCCACCGCCTTGAGGATGCGCTCCCAGTAGCCGCTGTTGGGCCCGCCCGACCAGGGGCCGATGGCGCCCTCGGCCAGCGTCTTCTCGGGGTCGGGGACCAGGAGTTCGGGGTCGACCTCCATGCGGGTGCCCAGGCCGGAGCAATCGGCGCAGGCGCCGTAGGGGGCGTTGAAGGAGAAGGAGCGGGGTTCGAGCTGTTCGAAGGACAGGTCGTCGTAGGGGCAGTACAGGTGCTCGGAGAAGACCTTCTCGCGGTCGGGGTCCCCGGCCTCCACGTCCACGAAGTCCAGGACGATGGTGCCGCCGGCCAGCTTGAGCGCCGTCTCCACCGAGTCGGTCAGGCGCCCGCGGGAGGAGGACTTCACGCTGAGGCGGTCCACGACCACGGCGATGTCGTGCTTGTCGTAGCGGCCCAGCTTGGGCGCCTCGTCCAGGCGCACGGCCTGCCCGTCCACCACCGCGCGGGTGTAGCCCTTAGACTGCAGGTCCTTGAACAGCTCGACGTACTCGCCCTTGCGTCCGCGCACGACGGGGGCCAGCACCTGGAAGCGGGTGCCCTCCTCCATCTCCAGGACGCGGTCCACGATCTGCTGCGGGGTCTGGCGGGCGATCTCGCGGTGGCACTCGGGACAGTGCGGGACGCCGATGCGCGCCCACAGCAGCCGCAGGTAGTCGTAGACCTCGGTGATGGTGCCGACGGTGGAGCGGGGGTTGCGGCTGGTGGACTTCTGGTCGATGGACACCGCCGGGGACAGGCCCTCGATGAAGTCCACGTCCGGCTTGTCCATCTGCCCCAGGAACTGGCGGGCGTAGGCCGACAGCGACTCCACGTAGCGCCGCTGGCCCTCGGCGAAGATCGTGTCGAAGGCCAGCGACGACTTGCCCGAACCGGACAGGCCGGTGAACACGATCATGGAGTCGCGCGGCAGGTCCAGCGAGACGTCCTTGAGGTTGTGCTCCCGGGCTCCCCGGACTACCAGTTGTTCGACCATCGAGTGAGACATCCTTCGGCTCTGGCGCACAGGACGCGGACCCCGTCGCGTGGCGTCGGCTGACCCGTGTGGAACTTCGCGTGCGGCGGTCGGGATCTCCCGGAGACCGCCCGGGCCCCGGAGACGGGCCGCTGAGGAGAGGGGGGAGGACGCTCGCCTCTCCCGCCCGTCCAGCCTAACGACCGCCGACGACGGTTTCTTCCACCTCGCGAAACAAGGCGGCACCCCGGCGCCTGAGCGCTCGGGGTGCCACCACTATAGACGAACGAGTGTTCGAATACGGCCGTTTCCCGGAATGTCCCCGTTGGGCCCGCCGTCCGCTCAGGAGCGGTCCGCCGGGGAGTCGACGGAGGGGTCGCGCTCGGTCTTGAGCTCGGGGTTCTTGCGCTCGTCGGCGCGGGACTTGACCAGGCTGCCGACGATGGTGACGGTCATGATGCCCAGGATGACGGTCAGGGACAGGCCGATGCCGACCTCGGGCACGTGCACGCCGTTCTCGTGCAGGGCGTGCAGGATCATCTTGACGCCGATGAAGACCATGATCGCCGACAGGCCCCAGCTGATGTAGGCCAGGCGGTCCATCAGACCGGCCAGCAGGAAGTACAGCTGGCGCAGGCCCAGCAGGGCGAAGGCGTTGGCGGTGAAGACGATGTAGGCGTCCTGGGTCAGACCGAAGATCGCCGGGATGGAGTCGACGGCGAAGACCAGGTCGATCATGCCGATCGCGACGATGACCATCAGCATCGGCGTGATGTGGCGGCGGCCGTCGAGCTTCACGGTGAGCTTGGCGCCGTGGTAGTCGTCGGTCACCGGCCAGAAGCGCTTGAGGAGGCGGACCACCGGGGTCTGGGTGAAGTCCTTCTCCTCCTCGTCGCCCTTCATGTGGTCGCGGACGATCTTGTAACCGGTGTAGATCAGGAAGGCGCCGAAGAGGTAGAAGACCTCGCTCCAGGCGTTGATGACCTGGGCGCCCAGGACGATGAAGATACCGCGCATGACCAGCGCGATGACGATGCCGACGAGCAGGACCTCGTGCTGGTACTTCTTGGGCACCGCGAAGGAGCCCATCAGGAGGTAGAACACGAAGAGGTTGTCGATGCTCAGGCTCTTCTCGGTGACGAACCCGGCGAAGTACTCGGCGCCCGCGGCGCCACCGCCGAAGTACCAGACACCGAAGCCGAAGACGATGGCGATGCCGATGTAGAAGGCCGCCCACCAGGCGGCCTGCTTCATGCCGAACTCCTGGGGGCCCTTCGTCTTGCTCCAGGGATGGTCGACGATGATGAGGTCGATCACCAGGATGGCGACCATGGCGCCGATGGTGGCGGCCCACAGCCACAAGGGAACGTTCACGGACGGTCTCTCCTCCGGTCAGTGCGCGCGGGCAGTGTGCACGCACGTCGAACCACCGGAGGTCTCTCCCGCTCGCGGCGAAGCGCTGCGAACCGGCGGCACCGGGAGGACGACATTGTCCGCCGTGATGACGACACCGCCGCGACAGGGATACTCCCCTCACGTGTCAGGCCAGGATACCGGTACCGCGCTGTGGGCGGCACACACCGGACCGTAGTCCAGGATGACATCCACATCCCCTCGGGGTGAAGCCCCGGCGAGGGTGGCATCGGCCGCACCCCGGGGACAGGTCCACCCGACCCCGGGGCCACCCCCCGGACCCCGCACGTCCCGCCTCAACCGCGCAGCACCGCCTTGTACACGCCCGCGGCGGCCTCCACCGCGTCCTCCTCGCTCGGCAGCGCCTTGGCCGCCTCACGCGAGCGCGCACGCAGGTCCTCGGCCAGCGCCGGGTCGTCCAGCACCCGGCCCACGGCGGCGGCGAAGGCCGCGGGATCCCCCGGCGGCACCATCAGCACCGTCCCCGAGTACAGGTCGGGGATGCCGCCGACCCGGGTGGAGACCACCGGCAGCCCCGCGCGCAGCGCCTCCATGATCACCAGCGAGGGCCCCTCCCACTGGCTGGTCAGGCAGAACACGTCCGCCGCCGCCAACAGGTCGGCCACGTCCGCGCGGTGCCCGAGCATTCGCACGTCCGCGCGCATCTCGGCGGCCGTGTCGTGCAGCTCCCCCCACAGGGGACCGTCCCCGGCGATCGCCACCACCGGTTCGGGGCGGCGGTCGGCGATGGCCGGTGCCGCCGCCAGGAGCATGTCCAACCCCTTCTGCTCGGCCAGGCGGGCGACGGTCAGCAGCAGCGGTCGCTCCGGCAGCACGGCCAGGTCGGCCCGGGTGGCCTCGCGCCCGTTCACCGGAGCGCCGGTCTCGGGAGCGGCCACCACCGCCAGCCGCGCGTCGCGCGCCCCGACGGAGCGCAGCCTGCGCACCAGGTCGCCCGACACCCCCAGCACCACGTCCGCGCGGTGCGCCACGATCCGCTCCAGCACCGGGTAGGCCGCCGACAGCGCCCCCCGCACCAGCGGCGGCGCGTTGTGCGCGGTCACCACCAGCGGAGAGGCTCCGGCAAGCGCGCACAGGGCCCCGGCACGCAGCCCGTGCGCGTGCACCACGTCCGCGCCCCGGGTCAGGGCGCGCAGGCGGAGCACCGCGCCGGGATCGCCCGTCGAGGGCGCCGCTCCGATGCCGACCGGGGAGAAGCGCATGCCCTTCGAGGTGAATCCGAACTCGCGCTCGGCGGAGGCCGGTCCCAGCACCGCCACCCGGTGGCCGCGCGCGGCCAGGCCCGCGCCCAGCGAGCGCACGTGGCGGCCCACCCCTCCACTGCTGGTACCGATGACCAGCGCGATCCTGGCGTTCAACGCCTCTCCCTCCTGCGTTCGAGTACGGTCCCGGCCCGGTCGGCGACGGCGCGCACCGCCGGACGGTCCACCACCGCCGCGACGGCCGTGTAGGCGGCGAGCGCCGCCGTCGCCGACACCGCGGCCGCCGCCACCGTCTGCCACACGCCGTCCGCGGGCAGGGCCGCGGCCACCGCGCGCCCCGCGCTCCACCCGACCACACCGCCCAGCGCCGCGGCCAGTACCGAGCGCGCCAGGCCCGTCAGGGTCTCCCGACCGTGCGTGCGCGCCACCGCCGCGCACAACAGGACGGCGGCCAGGCTCAGGCCGACCGTGCTGGCCGCGCCCAGCCCGGCGATGGACCAGCCCTGCGGCAACGTCCACACCAACACCACAGCACACGACATCACCACCAGCCACCCCACCACCTGGGCCGTGGCCGCCAGGCGCCCGTGGTGCGAGGCGTACAGTGCCCGGCTGAGCAGGGCGACCAGCCCGAAGCCCACCACACCGGGAGCGTAGGCGAGCAGGGCGCGCTCCAGGGTCACGGGGTCGTGCTGGGCGAAGACCAGGGCCACCGGGGCCGCGGCGGCGGCCAGGGCTGCGCCCACTCCAGCGGTGACCACCACGCAGGCGCGGGCGCCGCCCGCCACCAGGGAGGCGTACCCCCGCCGGTCGTGTTCGGCGTGCGCGACCGCCAGGGCGGTGAACGCGCTGGTGGCGATGGGCACCGCGATCACCCCGTAGGGCAGGGTGAACAGGGCCCAGGCGTAGGTGTGGAGCACGGCCGCGCCCGCGCCGCCGCCCCGGTTGGCCAGGGCCACGAACAGCAGCAGGCACAGCTGCATGGCCGCCAGCGGCAGCAGGGAGGCCAGCGCCAGGGAGCGCACGCGCCCGCCCACCCCCGGCGGGAAGGTCAGCCGCGGCCGGGGCCGCACCCGCAGCCGCCGGGCGGGCCCCAAGACCGTGAGGAAGAGCGCCGCCGCCCCGGCGGTGGTGCCCAGGGACAGGACCAGCTCGGCCGTCAGCGGCAGGCCCGCCACGTCCTGGCGGTGGTCGGCTCCCAGCGGCACGAAGGCCACGTAGGCGGCGATGACCACCAGGCTGGACACCAGCGGGGCCAGGGCCGGGGCCAGGAAGCGGCGGTGGGACTGCAGGACGCCGTAGAGCACCGAGGCCAGGCCGTAGAGGACGATCTGCGGGGCGAAGACCGCGAGCATGCGGGCGGCCAGCCCGAGCAGCGCGCCCCGGTCGCAGCCTTCGCCCGCGCCCAGCATGAGCGACATCGCCGGGACCGAGACCAGGGCGAGCAGCGCCGACAGCGGCACGGCCAGCAGCAGGACCCAGGTGATGAGCGCCGAGGCTGTGCGGCGCACCTGCTCGCGGTCGCCGCGCTCGGCGGCGGCGGCCAGCACCGGGACGACCACCGCGGTGAGCGCCCCGCCGATGACGATCTCGAACAGGACGGCTGGCAGCTGGTTGGCGGTGACGTAGGCGGTGCCCAGACAGGTGTCGCCGACGGTCTGGGAGAAGACCACGGTGCGCCCGAACCCCGCCAGTCTGGCCCCCACCGTGACCACCGCGATGAGCGCCGCCGCCGTGCCTACTCCGCGCGTCACCCCCTGGACGGTACGGGACACCGTGGCCGTCTCACTCGTGCCTGCCCCAGAGGTCGAGGCGGCGCAGGGCCGGAACGCGGTCGATGACACGGGAGAAGCTGACGCGCTCGCTGGCCAGGGTCAGGGCGGCGACCCCCGCGAGCAGCGCCGCGCGCACGGGGCGGGGCGCACGGGCCGCGGCGGCCGCGCCCAAGGCGGCGCCCAGGGCGTTGGCCCCGGCGTCGCCGAGCATGGAGCGCTCGGCGAGCTCGTCGGGCAGCAGCGCGGCCGAGGCGCCCACCACGGGGCCCAGCAGCGGCGCGGCCGGGGAGGCCAGGGCGGGGGCGGCGGCGAACAGAGCGACCTTGGCCGCGCGTCCGGGGCGCAGGTCGAACAGGTTGAGCAGGTTGGCGCTGGCGGCGATGAGCGCGCTGTCCAGCACGGTGTCCAGCGGCGAGCGGCGCAGCAGGCGTGCGGCGGCGACTCCGGTGGCCCCGATGCCCGCCATCTTGACCATGCCGGTGGTGACCCGGCCGCTCGCCAGGGCTCCCAGGTGGCCGCGCAGGCCGCGGGCCCGGGACGAGCCCGCCAGGTCGTCGTAGACCCCGAAGGCGGCGGCCCCCGCCGCGGCCAGCGCGGAGGCGGCGCGCACGCGCGGGCCGGGGCCGGGCACGAGCAGGACGGCCGCGCACACCCCGCAGGCCAGCGCGGGGCCCTGGCGCAGGGTGACACGGCGGCCGCGGAAGTTGGTGCGCAGCCAGACGTCCGGCGCTTCGGGGGTGCCGGACGAGCCCGGAGTGGCAGGCGCGCCGGGTGTGTCCGGTGCGGCGGACACTTTCGACGCGTCGAGCGCGGGCGGTGCGACGGGCGCGCGTGGCGTGGCGCCTGTGTCCGGTGCGTCGGGGACGACCACACGGACGGCTCCGGGCCGGGCACGGCCGCCCCGGGTGAGCAGGGAGTAGGCCGTGGAGGCCGCGGCGGCTCCGAGCAGGGCGCCGGTCAGGCCCTGGGCCAGGAACCGCGCGGGCGCGGACCCGGGGTCCGCGAGGGGGACGGGGGCGGTCAACGGTGTCACTCCCCGTCCCGGACCGTGCGGCGGGCCTCTTCGGTACCGCCGCCCGCGTCGCTGGCGCGCTCGCCGCCGGTGGGCTCCGCGGAAGCCTCGGAGGCCTCGCGCGGCTCGGGCAGCGGGTCGGGGAGGAAGCCCGCCACCCCCTCGCCGATGCCGTACGCTCCCCCGGCCTCCTCCAGGTTCTCGGCCAGGGCCAGGACCGTGATGACCTCGCCCATCGGACGGCTGGCCACGTCCACGGTGGCGAAGGCCGCCTCCGCGGCGCGCGCCTGCGCGAGCATCCCCTCGCCCCGGGCGGAGGGCCCGTCACCGGCCACGACGGTGGCGCCGACCTCCTGGTGCAGGGCAGTGGTGATCGTGTTCAGCAGGGCGTTGGCGGCCTGCGGGTCCTGACCCTGGGGCGAGGACCCGCCCGAGGGCGCGAGGACGACCACGGCGTCGGAGGACTCGGCGGGGTCCCCCTCGACCGTGATCAGCCCGCCCTCGGTGAAGGCCTCCAGGACTGCCGACGGGTCGTAGCCGCCGTCACCGCCCTCCCCCTCGCGGGCGGACGGGTCGTCGGAGGGGGACGCCTCCTCGTCACCGGGGTCCCCCTCCTCGGAGGGCTCCTCCTCCGCGACGGCCAGTGCGCGGCCGATCTCGGCGCCCGCCTTCTCGTGGGGGCTGCCTGACAAATCCTGGGGGTCCCGGGTGATCTGCAGGGCCAACTCGTCGACGAACGTGGCGTTGCCGCCGTCCAGGAACGCGTCGCTGATCTGGACCCGGCCGACCACCTCGCCGCCCGCCTGCTCCACGCGCCCGGCCAGGGCGTCGGCCGTCTCGGTGTCGGCTCCGGGAGCGCTCACGACCACCACGCCCAGGTCGGTGAGCAGACCGGCGAGCGTGTCGTCGGACGCGGCTTCGGCCATCCGGTCGGCCCCGGCGTTGACCTGGTCGGCGGCGTCGCGCTCGGCGCGCAGCTCCTCGCTCTGGCTGCGCAGGTCGGCGGTCTCGGACTGGAGCGTGTTGAGCAGCGGGTCCTGGAGCATGGTGGTTCCCAGGACGAGCCCCACGGTGAGCGCGAGGAACACCGCGACGATGGACACCAGGTGGTAGCGGAAATCGATCACGTCAACAGCCCTGTCAACCAGTAGGAGAGCGCGTCCCAGCGCGCCGCGAGAAAGGTGAGGTAGACCTGGCCCGCCGGTGAGCTGTAGGCGGCGACCACGATGGTGAGCAGGCAGGCCGCGACCAACCCGAGCAGGGCCCAGGGGGATATGCGCGAGCGGTACAGGCGGCTGACGCCCTTGGCGTCGACGAGCTTGCCGCCCACCCGCAACCGGGTCAGAAAGGTGCTGGCCATCCCCGCCCTGCCCTTGTCGAGGAACTCCTCCAGGGTGGCGTGGGTGCCCACGGCCACGATGAGCGCGGCCCCCGCGCCGTCGGCGAGCATCATCGCCACGTCCTCGCTGGTGCCCGTGGCGGGGAAGACCACCGCGCCGTGGCCCAGGTCGGTGAGCCTGGGCAGGCCGGGGGCCCTGCCGTCGCGGTAGGCGTGCACCACCAGCTCGGCCCCGCTGGCCAGCGCCCGGTCCGAGACCGAGTCGAAGTCGCCGACGATGATGTCGGGCTTGTACCCCGCCTCCATGACCGCGTCCGCCCCGCCGTCCACGGCGATGATCACAGGCCGGAACTCGCGGATGTAGGGCCGCAGCGCCGCGATGTCCTCCCGGTAGTGGTAGCCGCGGACCACGATGAGGACGTGGCGGCCCTCCATCTCGGTCTCGATGGTGGGGATACCGATGCCGTCCAGGAGCAGGTCGCGCTCGTGCTGGAGGTAGGCCATGGTGTTGGCCGCGAAGGCCTCCAACTGTGTGGCCAGCCCCGCGCGGGCCTCCTCCATCGCCGCGCTGACGGTCCCCTGGTCCTGGAGGGTGCCGCGCGCGACGACCTCGTCGCCGCGGTACAGCGTGGCGCCCTCCAAACGGAGCCGCTCACCGTCGCGGACGCGGGTGAACACCTCGGGGTCGACGTCGTCGACCAGGGGGATCCCCGCGTCCACGATCATCTCCGGCCCCTGGTTGGGGTAGCGGCCGCTGATGCTCGTGGCGACGTTGAGGACCGCCGACACACCGCAGCCCACCAGGGCCTCAGCACTGACGCGGTCCAGGTCGACGTGGTCGATGACCGCGATGTCGCCCGGTCGCAGACGTTTGGTCAGGTTCTTGGTGCGCCGGTCCGAGCGGACGGGCGCGATCAGCCCTGTGGGAGCGTCCGCCCGGGTGCGGCGGAACCGCATGACTGTGGCGCTGAGCGCATCCGATACCTTCATCGCTGGCATACTGTCAGAACTCACCTACGGAGAGTAATCACAGCTGTGAGATCGGCGTGTTCTGGTCGAGACCGCCGACCTCACCCCGTTCCGGGACGACCACGACGGCCTGCCCGCCAACTACCCGAAAACGCCGGAAGGTCGCACACCCGTTCCGAACGTGTGCACAACGCCCAGGTCAGGCCGCCGGATAGGCACGCTCCGGATCGGCGTTGGTGAGCAGCTCCTCGGCGTGAGCACGGCCCAGCTCGGAGTCCTCCAGCCCCGCCAGCATCCGCGACAGCTCCCGTACCCGGCCCCCGCGGTCCAGCCGCACCACACCACTCTCGGTTACCAGGCCCTCGGTGGACTTCTCCACCACCAGGTGGGCGTCCGCGAACGCCGCGACCTGCGGCAGGTGCGTGACCACGATGACCTGGGCGCGCCGGGCCAGCCGGGCCAGTCGGCGGCCGATCTCCACCGCGGCCTTGCCGCCCACACCCGCGTCCACCTCGTCGAAGACGAACGTGGGCACCGGGTCGGCGCCGGCGAAGACCACCTCGATGGCCAGCATCACGCGCGAGAGCTCACCGCCCGAGGCGCCCTTGTGCAGTGCCAGGGGCGGGGAACTGGGGTGCGGGGCCAGCAGGACCTCGACCTCGTCGCGCCCGTACTGGCCGAACTCCTCACCCGTGGTGATGCGCACGCTCACGCGCGCGTGCGGCATGGCCAGCGCGGTCAGCTCCTCGGTCACGGCCCGCCCGAACCGGTCGGCGGCCTCGGTGCGCACACGTGTCAACTCGGCCGCGAACCGGTCCATGCGCTCGTGCAGATCGTCGGCCTCGGCGCGCAGGGCGTCGATGCGCTCGTCGTCGCCCTCCAGGTCGGCCAGGCGCTTGGCCGCGTTCTCGGCCCAGGCCAGCACCTCGTCCGTGGTCGCGCCGTACTTGCGCGAGAGCGAGGTGAGCAGTGCGCGGCGCTCCTGCACCAGGGCCAGACGGGCGGGGTCGGCGTCCACCGACTCGGCGTAGGAGGCCAGCTCGGTGGCGGCGTCGGTGAGGATGTAGGAGGCCTCGTCCAACCGCTCGCCGATCGCGGCCAGCTCGGCGTCGTGCTCACGCACCGCAGTCACGGCCTGCCGGGCCGCCGAGAGCAGCGCGGCCACGTCCACCTCCACGTCGGAGGCCGGGTCCCCGGCCAGCGCCTCGTGAGCGGTGGTGGCCGCCACGCGCAGGCTGTCGGCGTGCGCCAGACGCGTCTCCTCCGCGAGCAGCTCGGCGTCCTCACCGGGCTGGGGCTCGGCGGCGGCGATCTCCTCCGCGCCGAAGCGGAGCATGTCGGCCTCCTGGGCGCGCTCGCGCGCCTGCTCCACCAGCTCCTCCAGCTCCGCCGTCACCTCCCGGTGGCGCCGGTAGGCCACGGTGTACTGCTTGAGCGCTTTGGTCAGCGGCTCGCCCGCGAAGCGGTCCAGGGAGGAGCGCTGCCGGTCCGAGCGCAGCAGGCGCTGCTGGTCGGACTGGCCGTGCACGGCGACCAGGTCGTCGGCGAGGTAGGCGAGCAGGCTCACCGGGGCGGACCGGCCGCCCATGGTGGCGCGGGAGCGGCCCTCGGCCGACACCGCGCGGGTCAGGATGAGGACGTCGTCGTCGATGTCGCCCCCCGCCTCCAGCACACGGGCGGCCACCCGGCCGCCCGAGGGGACGGTCAGACGCCCCTCCACCACGGCCCGGTCCGCACCCGGACGTACGCGCTGGGGGTCGGCCCGCCCGCCGAAGAGCAGCCCGAGCCCGGTGACGACCATGGTCTTTCCCGCGCCGGTCTCACCGGTGACGACGGTCAGCCCCGGTGACAACTCCAAAACGGCGTCGTCAATGACCCCGAGTCCCTGGATACGGACTTCTTCGAGCACCGATCCCTCTCCTGTAGTTGACGCCACTGCCCACACACGCGCACCGGACACCGGGCCGCGCGGCCCGGTCAGCGCCCGTGCTCGCTACGGCCCCGCCATCCGGCCACCGACAAACCGAACTTGGCCACCAGCCGGTCGGTGAACGGCGCCCGGTGCAGCCGGGCCAGCCGAACCGGCGTGTCTGCACGTGTGATCTCGATTCGTGCCCCCGCGGGCAATTCGACCATACGCCGTCCGTCGCACCAGAGCACGCCCGGCGCCGTGGCCGGGACCACCTCCAGGGCCACGGTCGCGTTGGGCCCCACCACCAGCGGCCGCGCGAACAGGGCGTGCGCGCTGAGCGGCACGACCATCAGGGCGTCCACGTCCGGCCACACCACCGGGCCGCCCGCGGAGAAGGCGTGCGCGGTGGAACCCGTGGGGGTGGCGCACACCACACCGTCGCAGGCCCAGCGCGAGAGCGGACGGCCGTCGATCTCCAGGACGGTCTCCAGGATGCGGCGCGCCTCGCCCTTCTCCAGAGTCGCGTCGTTGAGCGCCCAGTTGCGCACGGGCGGGCTCCCGTCGCCCCGGCCCCCGTTGAAGACCGCCACGTCCAAGGTCATGCGCTCCTCGACGTAGTAGTCGCGGTTGACGACACTGCGCACGGTCGCGCCCAGGTCCTCGCGCTCTGCCTCGGCCAGGAACCCCACGTGGCCCAGGTTCACCCCCAGCAGGGGCGCCCCGGCCGGGCGGGCGATCTCCGCGGCGCGCAGCAGGGTGCCGTCGCCGCCGAGCACCATGACCAGCTCGACGCCCTGGGCGGCCTCCCCCGGCTCCACGGCCTCGACCGGGGAGAGCACGCAGTCCTCCACGGCCAGTTCCTCGATCTCGTTCTTGAGCATGCGCACGGTCAGCCCGGCCCTGCTCAGGCTCTCGTGGACCAGTTGGGCGCTGCGTACCGCGGCGGGCCGACCGGTGTGGGCCAGCAGGAGAACACTGCGTCCGCTGGTCATCGCCGTCCCCTTACGTTCACTCCCCCGCGGGGAGTCTGAAGTGCTGGCCGGGGCGTTCGCCGACCCGGCCGGGTCACGTTACCGGACTCCTGAGACACGCTCACCACGGTCGCTAACGCGGCCCCTCCTCCACGGCCCGGGCCAACGCGGCCGGGTCCAGGGGCGCCGCCTCCGCGCGCATCCACAGGAAGTACTCGACGTTGCCGGAGGGGCCCGGCAGGGGGCTGGCGGTGACGCCGACGGTGCCCAGCCCCAGGGTCAGGGCGTGCGCGGCCACCTCGGAGACGGCCTCGGCGCGCAGCTCCGGCTCGCGGACCACTCCCCCGGCGCCGACCTTGTCCTTGCCCACCTCGAACTGGGGCTTGACCATGAGCACGAAGTCGGCGTCGGCGGCCACGCAGTCCCGCAGCGCCCCCAGCACCAGACGCAGCGAGATGAACGACAGGTCGCCCACGACCAGGTCGGGACGGGGCTCACCGATCTGCTCGGGGGTGAGCTCGCGAACGTTGACCCGCTCCATCACGCGCACGCGGTCGTTGCTGCGCAGCGACCAGGCCAGTTGACCGTAACCCACGTCCACGGCGGTGACGTGGGCCGCCCTGCGGCGCAGCAGCACGTCGGTGAACCCGCCGGTGGAGGCGCCCGCGTCCAGGGCCCGGCGGTCGGTGACGTCCAGCTCGAAGTCGTCGAGGGCCCCGATGAGCTTGTGGGCGCCGCGGGAGACGTAGGGGGGTTCGTCGGAGGGCGGGCGAACCACGATGGGCTGGTCCTGGCCGACCTGGGTCGCGGCCTTGGAGGCCACGATCCCCGCGACCTTGACGAATCCGCCCTCGATGATCTCGGCGGCGTGTCCACGGGATCGTGCGTGCCCGCGGCGGACCAGTTCCGCGTCGAGCCGGGTGCGTTTTGCCATGGTTACCGAGGATACCGGGGCTGTTCGGGGGCGCTGGCGCCCTGGTCGAGCGCGCCGAGCACCCCGGACAGCTCCTGGTGCAGGGTGTCGAAGACCGCGACGTGCTCGGCGGTGGGCAGGGACTCCAGCGACTCCAGCCGCTCCCTGGTACTGCGCAGGGTCTGCTCGGCCAGTGCCTGGGCCTGCTCGCTGGGGTCCATGCCTCTCCCGGTGTTCGCGCTGGTCCGACTCTACTTCTTCGTGCTGCCCCTGCTCTTGGTGGTGCGCTTGGCGGCGGTGCGCGCACGGGCCGTCTTGGCCGGGGTACGGGGCTTCCTGGCCGCGGGCTTGTCTGAGTCCCGGGCGTCGGCCCCGTCGTCGGCCGCGGCACCGTCCGCGGAGGCGTCCGCGCCGTCGACGGCCTCCTGCGCGTCCCGGGCCCCGGCGGTCTTCGCGTCGTCCTCGGCCGAGACCGCGCCGGACTCGGCACTCGCCCCGGCAACGCCCCCGTCGGCCCCGGCGGACACCCCGGCTCCGGAACCGTCGGCGTCGGCGGGGCGCACCGGCGAGGACGCACCCGCCTCGACGGGGGCCAGAACGCGCTCGACCGCGTGGCGGGCGGCCAGGCGGCGTTCGAGTTCGGCGACACGGCGCACCAGCCGCTCGTGGTCGGCGCGCGGCACCACGTCCATCCGCTCCAGTTGGCGCCCGACCTCCGAGCGGACCAGGTCGGCGATGGCCGCGCGGTTGGCCTGGCTGGTCTCGATGAGCTCCCCGGCCAGGTTCTGGATGCTCTGGCCCACCCGCGGCGGCAGGCCCTCCCCCTCCGCCGCGGCCGGCGCGGCGGGACCGTTCGCCCTGAGCAGGGCCTTGGCCGCGGCGACGGCCTGCTTGCGCGAGAGTTCGGTGAGGCCACTGGCGGCATCGAGGTAGGTGCGTACCGCGTCGACGACCATGATGACAAGTGCTCCTTGATGGGACCGCGAAAGGGGAAGGGGCGCGGGCAGGGCGAGCCGCTGCGCGACGGGGGGCCGTTGCCAACGCTACCGGGACCGAACCGCCGTTGACACTCGAACTCCCAAGACCGCCCCATTCGTCCCGATGGCACCACAAGGACGCGAACGCCCGGCACCTGGGGCATGATGTGGCCATGAGCAGCATCGACACGTGTCTCACAGGCATCGAGAAGGTGAACCAGCGCATCCTCGCCCAACCCGACGAGAAGCGCCGCAAGCACATCCGCGAACGCTCCCTGAGCGTGGAGGTCCCCGACCTGGCGGCCGTCTTCGACATGCGTCTCACCCTCGACGGCCTGGTCGACGTCACCCACCGCCCCGCGCACCGGCCCGCGCCCAGGGCACAGGTGCGGATCACCGTGAGCAGCGAGGACCTCCTGGCCCTGGCCGAGGACCGTCTGGACGTGGCCAAGGCCCTGTTCGGCCGCCGGGTCAGGATCGACGCCAGCGTCGGCGACATGCTGCGCGTGCGAAAACTCCTCTGAACCGGCCGCACGGCGAACGGTGACGGGTACCGTGCTGGGATGCCACGCCAACCTCTCGAACTGGCGCCCTTCCGCGGTCTGCGCTACACCGACCCCGACGCGGACCGCTTCGTGGACGGGGAGTTCGACCTCGCACGGCTCCTGGCCCCTCCCTACGACATCCCCGACGCCGACGAGGCGCGTGCGCTCCAGCGCTCCGACCCGCACAACGCGGCGCGGGTGACCCTTCCCTTCGAGCTGAGCCGCCAGAGCCCCGCAGGGACCGGGACGGCCGTGCCGCGCCGCTACCGCACGGCCGCCGACCTGCTGCGCAGCTGGATCGACGACGGGGTGCTCGCGCTGGACCCGCGACCGGCGCTGTACGTGTACGAGCAGGTCACGGCCGACGGGCGGCACCAGCGCGGATTAGTGGGCAACCTGCGCCTGCCTGAGGAGGGCGCCGAACCCGCCGTCCGCCCGCACGAGGACGTGGCCGATCCGCCGGTACGCGACCGGTTCCACCTCATGGGCCTGGCCCGGGCCAACCTCGAACCGATCTTCCTGGTCTACCGGGGCGGCGACGGGTACGCGTCGGCCGCCACCGAGGCGGTCGCGGGCACGCCGCTGACGCACGCGCGCACCCGCGACGGAGCCGAACACCGGCTGTGGGCGGTCACCGACCCCGCCGTGCTGCGACGCGTCAGCGCCGACCTGGCGGGCCGGTCAGCGCTGATCGCCGACGGACACCACCGCTACGCCGCCTACCGGCGCCTGCGCGCCGCCCACGACGACCCGGGCTGGCGCTACGGGCTGGCCCTGCTCGTGGACAGCGACACCCACCCGCCCCGGCTTGGCGCCATCCACCGGGTGCTGCCCGGCCTGGACACCGACGCCGCGGCCGGGGCCGCCCGCGCGATGGCCTCCGTGGAAAGGGTCACGGCCCCACACGCACACGTCCTGGACCGGGTGGAGGCGCCCGCCCTGCTGCTGGTCTCCGCCGAGGGCGACGCCCGCCTGGTGCACGGCTTCGACGAGCGGGTGCTGGAGCGGGTCATGCCCGACCGCTCCCCGCAGTGGCGGCACCTGTCCACGGCCGTCCTGCACCAGGTGCTGCTGCCGCTGTGGAAGGTACCGGAGGATCGGGTGCGGATGGTGCACGACGACCCGGCCGAGGCGATCGCCGCCGCCCGCGACGAGAAGGGCACGGCCGTCATCGTGCCCCCGTTGCGCGTGGAACAGGTGTACGCGGTGGCAGACCGCGGGGAGCTGACCCCCCGCAAGTCCACCTCGTTCGGCCCCAAACCGCGCACGGGTCTGGTCATGCGCCTCCTGGACTGAGGGGGCGGCCCCGGACCGACCGCCGCGCTCCGAGCAGACGGGCCGCCCGGGCCGCGTACACCACGGCGAAGGCGAGCGCGGCGGCCACCAGCAGGGCCAGGGGGGCGGGGGCCAGGTAGAAGGTCTGCCCCCAGGTCATGTCGCGCCCCTGGGCCAGCAGCGCCGCCACGGCCTCGGGGGTGAGCGCGCCCGGAGCCGTGTCGGGGCCCTCGACCCGGGCCGGCACGGCGGTGAGCAGCAGGAGGGCGGCGGCCAGGCCCGCCGCCGCGATTCTGGTCGGAGACACGGGGACCATCGTGCTCGGCGCGAGCCGTCCGCGACCACGGTGCCGGACGTAAGCGCACCCTGCGGTTTTCCCCGCCCCCGGCACGCCTC
>NZ_LEKI01000010.1:0-73967 GCF_001029525.1 Nocardiopsis sp. RV163
TGCGGACCCTGTGCGCCCTGTGGGCGCCCGGCTCCGGGGGGAGGCGGCCCTCCCCGGGGCGGGTGCGCACCCGGCGGCGGCGAACTGTCGGGGTTCACGTACGTTCTCCTCGCTCTCGGGACTGGTGACGGGCGCCTCGGCTCCACGCCTCGCCGTCCTGACACCGACTTACCAAACGTTTTGCAATGAATCGTCCCATTTTATTCACCACACTGTTCACCGGGGGGCGCGATCCGGACGACGTGGAACCCGAAGCAAGCTTCCCATTATCACCATGTAAGTGTAAAGAAAAGTAACAAGATGGCCAATTGAACCTTTTGCCCGTTATGTGATTAGCGTATTTTCGACCAACCTTGGGACATCCGGCGCGCATAATAGGGAAATGCGCGTCCCCGGACCTACGATCGGCAACATGACCTGCGTTTTGCTGGCCGAAGACGATGTCTCGATCTCCGAGCCTCTCGCGCGCGCGCTCCGGCGCGAGGGCTACACGGTGGACGTGACCGTCAACGGCGTTGAGACACTCGACCGTGCCCGTGCGGGAGACATAGACCTCATGGTCCTGGATCTCGGGCTGCCCGAAATGGACGGCCTCGAGGTGGCGCGTCGGCTCCGGGCCGAGGGCCACGGAACGCCGATCCTCATCCTGACCGCCCGCGCCGACGAGGTCGACACCGTCGTCGGCCTCGACGCGGGCGCCGACGACTACGTCACCAAGCCCTTCCGGCTCGCCGAACTCCTGGCGCGCGTGCGCGCCCTGCTGCGCCGGGGCGGCGCCGAGGTGCCCGTCGTGCACGGCGTGCGCATCGACAACGACTCCCGCCGGGCCTGGCTGGGCGAACGCGAACTCCAGCTCACCACCAAGGAGTTCGACCTGCTGCGCGTGCTCGTCCGCGACGCGGGCAAGGTGGTCACCCGCGAGCAGATCATGCGCGAGGTGTGGGACACCAACTGGTGGGGTTCGACCAAGACCCTGGACATGCACATCTCCTGGCTGCGCCGCAAGCTGGGGGACGACGCAAACCAGCCGTCGTACATCACGACCGTCCGGGGTGTGGGCTTCCGGTTCGAGCGAGACTGACGCGACCTCTCGGGGCGCCCCGCGCCGGTCGGTCGCCTCCGGGTCGCACGGACATGAGGTGACATGCGCAGGCGGATGGTTTTCTCCACCCTGGTGGTGACCGTCATCGCCGTCATGCTGCTCGGGCTGCCCTTGGGCGCGCTCACGTACAAGCTGGTGTACGACGAGAGCACCCGCCAGCTCCAGGGCGAGGCGGAGCTGATCGGCGCCGAGAGCGACACCATGCTGGAGCTGCACGGCCAGCTCGACCTGGGCGAGTTCGACCGCGACCATCCGCACCGCTTCATCCGGATCACCCCGGCGGAGGAGCCCACCTCGGTGACCGCGGGCGATCCCGCGCTCGACCCCGAGGCGCCGGACTCCCCGAGCATGCTCAAGGCCACCGCGACCACCGGCCGGGGCACGCGCGTCGAGGTGTGGATGAGCGCCGAGAGCGTGCAGCAGAGCGTGGTCCGCGCCTGGATGGGGATCGCGTCGCTGTCCCTGCTGGCCATCGGCGTCGCCGTGGGCCTGTCGATGTTCCAGGCCCGCAGGCTGACCCTGCCCCTGCTCGACCTGGCGGCCACCGCCGAGCGCCTGGGCTCGGGCGTGACCACGCCGTGGGGCCACCGGTACGGGATACCGGAGGCCGACCGGGTGGCGGAGGTGCTGGACCGCAGCGCCGAGCGTATCGCCGGGCTGATCGCCACCGAGCGGCACTTCGCTACCGACGCCTCGCACCAGCTGCGCACGCCGCTGACCGCGCTGACGATGCGCCTGGAGGAGATCCTGGCCGAGGCGGACAACCCCCAGGCGGTCCGTGAGGAGGGCGAGGCCGCCCTGGCCCAGACCGAGCGCCTGGTGGAGACCGTGGAGAGCCTGCTGGGACGGGCCCGCAAGAGCCAGAACCCCGAGGTGGAGGCGGTGGAGATCGACCCCGTCCTGCACCACCTCCAGGAGGAGTGGCAGCCGGTCTTCCAGTCCGCCCAGCGCAGGCTGCTGGTCACCGGGGACACGGGACTGACCGCGATGACCGTCTCCACCGACCTGGCGCAGATCCTCGCGACCCTGGTGGAGAACGCCTACAAGCACGGCGCGGGAACGGTCACCATCCGGCGGCTGGACACCGGGCAGTCGGTGCGCATCGAGGTGAGCGACGAGGGCGAGGGCGTGCCCGAGCGCCTGTCCGGCCGGATCTTCGAGCGCGAGGTGAGCGGCGGGGGCGGAACCGGTCTGGGCTTGGCCCTGGCCCGCCACATCGCCGAATCCGAGGGGGCCCGGATCGAGCTGGTGCAGACCAAGCCGACCACCTTCGCGCTGTTCCTGCCCGCGGGCGCGGGGGGCCTGTCCAAGATGACGGGCCCGGTGTAGGCGCCGGGGCCCCGCGAGGGGCGCGGCGGAGTGCTCAGCCCGGGGCGCCCTGCCGCGGACCACCAGGTCGCTCCACAGCGACCGCACCCGGGACAGGCCGTAGGCGGTGGTGACCTCCTCGCGTGCGCGCGCGGCCTCGGCGGAGAACCGCCCCTCGCTGACGGTCGCGTGGATGGCCTCGGCCATCGCCACGGCGTCGTCGTGGATCCAGTGCGGGTCGTAGATGGTGTCCGCGCCCGGCCACGGCAGCAGGGCGGGCACGCCGCCCGAGGCGGCGCACTCGGCGGGCGCCAGGTGGAAGGACTCGTCGTCGCTGGTGGAGAGCATGAAGCCCACCCGCCGCAGCCAGGTGGCCACGTCCGGACCGAAGGGGTCGAACACCACCCCGGCGGCGAGGCGCTCGTCGCGCTGGATCCGCCGGTAGACGCGCTCGAAGTAGGCGCGCTCCTCCGGCCGGTTCCAGATCCACCAGTACTCCCACGGCTGCTTGGTCTTGACCGAGAGCGTGTACCGAGGGTCCATGCGCCGCAGCTCGGCGAGGACGTCCAGGCCCCGGTCCAGCCGCTTGCGCGAGGGCGCGATGCCGACCATGCCCAGGGAGTACTCGGCCCCGGGGAGCTTGGGGCGGCCGAGCTGCTCGTCGTCCACCCAGTTGGGGACCACGACCACCTTCCCGGAGGGCCACCCGGTGATCTCGCGGGTCAGGTCGGCGTAGTGGGGGCTCACGCACACCACCGCGTCGACCTTGTCGATGTCGAGCTTGCGGGGCCACTCCGCGTAGAGCTCGAAGCGGTGCAGCCGCACGATGAGCCGCTGGTCGGGGCGCTTCCACTTGGAGTAGAACAGCGCGTTGGGCCCGCACCACTCGCAGATCACCACGTCGGCCCAGGCGGCCAGCTCACGGGAGCGGTACTGGTCGTGGGTGCTCAGCCCCTCCCACTCGTCCATGCGCACGTCGAGGCCGGGCAGCGAGTCCAGGTACTCGGCCAGGCGGGTGAAGAACTTCATGTCGTGCCCGGCGATGACCACCTTGAGCGGCCGCTCGGGGTCGGCGCCCCCGGGGACGGGCGGCAGGGCGTCGGCGAGGTAGCCGCGCAGCCGCTCGGCGGCCCGCTCCAGCGTGTGGTCGGCCGCGGCGGCGCGGCAGCGCGCGGCGGCGTCCGCGTAGACCGCGCGGTCGCCGTGGGCTCGGGCCACCACGTCGGCGACCGAGGCGACGTCGGTCCCGGCGAAGAGCGGGTAGTCGGCGCCCAGCATGGCCTCGTGCATGGGCGTGCGGTTGAGCACCACCGGCAGGCCGAGCGCGCCCAGCTCCAACACCTTGGTGGACAGCTCCAGGCTGGCGTCCATGGACGGGTCGCGCCAGGACAGCCCGAAGCCGCACTCGGCGGCCTGGCCCAGCGCCTCGGCTCGCGACATCCCGCCGCGCCAGTCCACGTTCGGGGTGCCCTCCAGGGCCCTGCGCATGTTCTTGGCCCAGTCGGCGGGTTCGGCGTGGATCTTGTCGCCGATCATCACCAGTTCGGCGTCCACCCCGCGCCGCGCCAGCTCGGCGGGCAGTTCGGTCATCTCCAGGGTGTTCCAGCGCGGCGCGAACTTGCCGGTGTAGGCCAGGCGGGCCCGGCCGCCGTTGCCGCCCTCGGCCCGCACCTCCTCGGGGACGACCACCACCGGCGGGAACAGGACCGACCGGCCGCAGGCGGCGGGCACCGTCGACTCCAGGAAGGCGCGCAGCTCCTCCGTCTGGCAGAGCAGGAACCGCGAGGCCAGGGCGATCTCGGTGAGCTCGGCGGTGGCGGTGGCGGTCAGCTCCCCGACACTGTGCGGGAAGTCGGTCAGGTAGGTCCACAGGCGGCCCGCCAGCGCCTCCTCCTGGGCGGCCAGCCCCGCCAGGCGGCGCCCGCGCACGACGACGAGGTCGAAGGGCTTGCGCTCGTGGTGCCTGGTCATGAGGGTGACGGCCTGCTCCGGGGTGAGCCCCCTCGGCCCCAGGTCGGGCAGCGCCTTGTCCTCGTAGGGCCGCAGCAGCCGGACCCCGGGCGCCCTGGTGAGCGGCTCGGTGAGCCGGTCGGTGCGCACGGGCGCCTTCAGCAGCAGGGTCACCTCGCATCCGGCGGCGGCCAGGGCCTGCGCCATCGACTGCGCCCAGATCGCGGAACCGTCGATGATGTTGAGGTCCACGTCCCCGTACAGGAGTGCGCGCGGAGGCGGTGTGCTCACGTTCTTCCCTTCGGATGCTTTCTCGTTGCCCGTACGGCTCATCCGACGGCGCCGGTCGAGGCGTCGGCCGCGTCGGACACGGGGTCCTCCGCGTCGTCGCCCGTGCCGTGGTCGGGGCCCAGGGCCAGAAGCCGGGTGCCGCGGCGGTTCCACTCCGCCGGGTCCCAGGCGCGCCTCAGCAGCGTGGTGCGGACCAGCTCCGGCACGACCGCGCTGACGAAGACGTACTGACGGTCCGCGGTGTCCGGACGGTCGAAGAAGCCGTGCTCGCCCGGCTCGGCGGCCAAGACGTCGACGGTACCGACCGCGTCCGCGTCCGTGCACTCCACCGCGCACACCAGGTCGGCCAGGCGCCTGCGGCCGACCGGGGCGGTCCACAGGTGCGACCACGGCGCGGTGGCGCGCTCGGCCAGGGCGGCCCAGGGCTCCCCGACGCGGACGCCGGGCTCGTCTCGGGTGAGTTCCTCCGGGGTGTCAGGGGCGTTGAAGCGCACCGAGCGCACGGTGACGCCCTCGGCCCGCAGCCGCTGGATACCGGGCAGGCGGGAGGCCGTGCCGGGCACGACCACCTCGGCGGGCCTGAGCGCGGCGGCCAGCAGGTCGTCGGCGAGCCGGTCGGCGTCGGCCTCCCCCGCCGGGTCGGCCAGGACGGCCACGGACCGGCCGCGCAGGGGCAGTTCGCCGCCGGGCGTGCCGGGCGGGAAGTCCAGGCCGTCCAGGATCTCGGCCAGGCGGACCGGGGTGGCCTCGCGCAGGAAGACCCGACGGAGCATGCCCCGCTGCTCGGCCGCGCTGGGCTCCTCGGCGCGCATGCGCGGCACCGTGACGGCCAGGCCCTCCCCCGCTGTCACCGCGCGGGTGCCGCAGGCCCGGGCCCGGCTGTGCAGCCGGGGCTCCTCGGCGGTCAGGGGCGCCACGACGGCGACGTTGGCGGCGCGCAGGGCGTCGGCCAGGCCGCGCGAGTCCGCCTCCACCACGCCCGCCCCCAGCTCGGCGAGGACGTCGGGGACGGGCTCCTCGCGGTGGACGCGCACGAAGACCGTCTCGGGTCCGGGCGTCAGGTCGGCGGCCACGGGGTTGAACAGGTGCAGGGGGACCCCGGCGTCGCCGCGGTGGACCCTGTCGAAGCCCAGCTCGCGCAGGGCGGGCGGCGAGGGGGTGTCGTCGAGCAGGACCGTGGGGATGCCCCGGGAGGCGGCGGACTCCAGCACCCAGTGCAGGGCGCGGGTGCGGTCGGCCGCCGCGGGGTCGCCCACGTGCGCCCACGGCGAACCGGGGGCGGCGGCCGAGGCCGAGACCAGGACCAGGTCCACGTCGACGCCGTCCATGACGATCTGGGCGTCGTGCGGGCGCAGCGGCACCGCGCGCACGTAGGGGTCGATCGCCTCCGCGATGGAGGGACCGACGACCGTGGCGATGACCAGCAGGTCCTCGCTGCCGCCGCTCAGTCCGGTGAGCAGGCGCGACTCCTGGCGCTCGGCGTCGAAGGAGCGGACCGGCTCGGCGCCGCCGCGGCGGCGGCGCTCGGTGTGCTGGGTGTTGCCGCTGCTGCGCCAGAGGCGGTAGAGGTCACGGGGGAGTTTGACCAGGGACCGGCCGGGGCGCTTGGCGGCGGCCGTGAGCGCCTTGCCCACCTGGAGCGAAGTGGAACCCTCCAGGGCGGCGAGCCGGCTGCGCGCCTCCTGGAGCTGGGCCTCGCGCTCGGCCAGCGCCTGGCGGAGCTGTTCGGTCTGGCTCTGTTCACGCCGTTTCACGGTCTGCCACCTTGTGTTCGGTTCGGTTCGGCGAAACCACCGCGCCGTGCGTCGGGTCCGACTGCCACGTGCGGTGCACCCTACGAGCTCCCGGCCGGGTGCGGATGCCCTTGGCCAGGCGTGTCGCGGACCCGGCGGGGCCCCTGGGGTGCGGGACGGTTGGAGGGACGTGTGCCATGGTGGATCACCTGGACCGCTGCGGGGGAATCGGGGCCGCTCTTCGGCGCGCCCCGCGTGCCTGGACCGGGACCGCGCCCCGTACGGCGCGTTCCCGCGCGCTGGCGTTCCTCGGTGCGGGAACGGGTGCGCGGTGTTCGTGTGTCATCGGGTTCACCTCGACCACTGGGTGAGCACGGAGGCGATGCGCTCCCCGGCGCGACCGTCCCACAGGGGCGGGGTGTCGCCGATCCGCTCCGGGCTGCGCCCGTGCAGGACCTTGGTGACGGCCTGGAGGAGGTCGGCCTCCGTGACGAGCTGGTTGGTGCCGTGGGTGATGGTGACGGGGCGCTCGGTGTTGGGGCGCAGGGTCAGGCAGGGGACGCCGAGGACCGTGGTCTCCTCCTGGACGCCGCCGGAGTCGGTGACCACGGCGGCGGCGCCGCGGGTGAGCGCGACGAAGTCGAGGTAGCCCAGGGGTTCGAGGAGCCGCACGCGCGGGTGGTCGCCGAGTCCGGCCCGGTCGAAGGCGGCCTTGCCGCGAGGGTGCACGGGCATGACCACGTCGGTGAGGTCGGCGATCTCGTGCAGGCGCTCGGCGAGGCGGGCGGCGGTGTCGGGGTCGTCCACGTTCGCGGGCCGGTGCAGGGTGGCGGCGACGTAGCGCTCGGGCAGGTCCAGGCGCTCGCGCAGGGCGCCGGCGTCGAAGCGGTCGAGGTTGCCCAGGAGGGTGTCGATCATGGGGTTGCCGACCAGGTGGACGCGGGAGGGCGGGACGCCCTCGGCGGCCAGGTGGCCGACGGCCTCCGGGCTGGTGGCGAAGCACACGTCGCTGAGCTGGTCGGTGACGCGGCGGTTGATCTCCTCGGGCATGGTGTTGTCGAAGGAGCGCAGCCCAGCCTCCACGTGGGCGACGGGGACGTGCAGCTTGGCGGCGACCAGGGCCGCGGCCACGGTGGAGTTGACGTCTCCGTAGACGACCACCATGCCGGGCCTGCGCCCGGTGAACTCCTTCTCCAGGCCCACCATGAGCGCGGCGGTCTGGGCCGCGTGGGAGCCCGAGCCGACGCCGAGGTCGACGTCGGGGGTGGGCAGGCCCAAGTCGCGGAAGAACACCGCGGACATGCGGTCGTCGTAGTGCTGGCCGGTGTGCACGACCGCCTGGTGCGCGCCCCGTCCGCGCAGGGCGGAGACCACGGGCGCTGCCTTGACGAAGTTGGGGCGCGCGCCGACGACGTGCACGATCCCGGTGTCCTGGCTCCCCAGGGGGGCACTCGTTGCCACGGCTCTCACGTTTCCTTCTGTTGGGGTGGTGTTCCCGCCGTGACCGGCGGGACTGGTGTGGTCCGGCGGCGTTCCTTGCCCGAGCCGTCCCGTCCGTGTCGCCGTGGTGTCACCGCACGGTCACGTCCGCGTGGTTGTGTGACTGACCGTGCATGACACCCAAGCTTCCGAATCCCAGGTTCCGCGTTCGCGCGCCCGCTGGCCGCGGGCGGCGACGTTCACCCTCTCGTTGGCCTGGCGACACCTGCGGGCCGAACCGGCCCGGCTGCCGCTGCTGGCGCTGCGGCTGACGCCCGGTCCGCCCCGGCGCGCGGTGCGCGCCCTGGCCTCCCGGGCGGGCGGCCGCGCCCGCGCCTACGCCCTGTGGGACCAGGGCCGGCGCGCGGACGCGCGCGAGGCGGTGCTCGCCGCGGCGAGCGGTGCCTCCCCCCGCCGGGTGGGCCGCCTGGTGGCGTCCTGCCTGGCGGCGGGAGACGCGGCCACCGCCCGGGAGCTGGTCGAACAGCTTCCGGAGGGCGCCCTTCGAGAGGCCGCGGAGCATCGGACTGCCCTGGCCACGGGACGCGCTGTCGCCGCGTCCCCGTCCACGTCGCCCGACCGTCACGCCATCACGTTAACCCGCGATCCACGAACGCCGCCCGACGCCACGGTGAACGCTCGGCGACCGGAGGCGTCGGAGGGTGAACGGTGGCGTGTGGCCGGGGACCCGGCGTCACCCGGAGCGGGTCTGCGGGTGCTGCACCTGGTGACCAACGCGCTGCCGCACACCAACGCGGGCTACACCCAGCGCACCCACAAGATCGCGGTCGCCCAGCGCGAGGCCGGGATGGACGTGCACGTGGTCACCAGGGCGGGGTACCCCCTGGTCAAGGGCGTTCCCGACCCGCGCACGCTGGTGCGGGTGGACGGCGTCCCCTACCACCGGCTCCTGCCCTGGACCGCGCCCGCCGACGCAGCCCGTGAGCTGGCCGCGGGGGTGCGGCTGGGTTCGGAGCTGGTGGAGGCGCTGCGGCCCGACGTGCTGCACGCCGCGAGCAACCACCACAACGCCCGCCTGGCCCTGGAGCTGGGCCGCAGGTTCGACCTGCCGGTGGTCTACGAGGTCCGGGGCTTCCTGGAGGAGTCCTGGCTCTCGCGCGACCCCTCGCGCAGCGTGGACGACGCCTTCTACCGGGCCGAGCGCGCGAGCGAGACCGAGTGCATGCTGGCCGCCGACCTGGTGGTCACCCTGGGCGAGGCGATGCGCGCCGACATCGAGGCGCGCGGCGTGCCGCGCGAGCGCCTGCTGGTGGTGCCCAACGCGGTGGACGCCTCCTTCCTGGCCCCGCTGCCGCCGGGCGCCGGGGTGCGCGCCGAGCTGGGGATCGGCGGTGAGGACTTCGTGGTGGGCACCACCACCAGCTGTTTCGGCTACGAGGGCCTGGACACCCTGCTGGAGGCGGTGGCCCTGATGCGCGAACGCGGTGGGGCGGCGCACGCCCTGGTGGTGGGGGACGGCCCCGAGCTGCCCGCCCTGCGCTCCTTGGCCGACTCGCTGGGTCTGGAGGGGGCCGCGCACTTCACCGGCCGCGTCCCGGCCGCGCGGGTGCGCGACCACCACGCAGCGCTGGACGTGTTCGCGGTGCCCAGGCGCGACGAGCGGGTGTGCCGTCTGGTCACCCCGCTCAAACCCGTGGAGGCCATGGCCGGCGGGCTTCCGGTGGTGGCCAGTGATCTTCCGGCGTTGCGAGAGATCGTGGAACCGGGAGTGACAGGAGAGTTAATTCCGGCAGGCGAATCGGCGACCCTAGCCGATGTGCTGACAAAACTCGCTTACAGTCGTGAAAAGCGGATCTCCTACGGTGGCGCGGGGCGCGATCTCGTCAGCGACCGCACCTGGGCCGAGGCCGCATACCGCTACAACCAGGCGTATCGGGTTCGGATTCGCGAAATGACCGAACCAGGCCAGAACCCGTAAGTGTGGACAACACGTGCCTACACTCAGACGTCTAACGCACTGAGCAATGGCAGTTCCCGCTATTTACGCCCGTTCACGAGATGAATGCGAGTGTGACCACGAGTGGATGCCGCAGCCTCCAACCCAGCCCTTGTCTCCGAGCAGACCGCCGGCGCGGTCAGCGACCTCGTCGTTCTCGGCCTCGGCTACGTCGGCCTGCCGCTGGCGGCCGAGGCCGTGTCCGCCGGCCTGAAGGTCACCGGTCTGGACGTGAGCAGCCGCGTCGTCGACGGGCTCAACAGCGCCGTCTCGCACGTGGACGACCTCTCCGCGGAGGACGTGCGCGGGATGCTGGACCGCGGTTTCACCGCGACCACCGACCCGGCCTGCCTGTCCGCCACGCGCACCATCGTGATCTGCGTGCCCACGCCCCTGTCGGCGGAGGGCGGCCCGGACCTGGGCGCGGTGACGTCCGCGGCCGAGTCGATCGCCGCCCAACTGCGGCCGGGCACCCTGGTCATCCTGGAGTCGACCACCTACCCCGGCACCACCGAGGAGGTGGTCCGCCCGCTGCTGGAGAGGTCCGGCCTGGTCGCGGGCGCCGACTTCCACCTGGCCTTCTCGCCCGAGCGCATCGACCCCGGCAACCCGACCTTCGGCGTGGCCAACACGCCCAAGGTGGTCGGCGGCCTGACGCAGGAGTGCGGGCAGGCAGCGGCGGAGTTCTACGGCGCCTTCGTGAACACGGTGGTGCGGGCGCGCGGCACCCGCGAGGCGGAGATGGCCAAGCTGCTGGAGAACACCTACCGCCACGTCAACATCGCCCTGGTCAACGAGATGGCCATCTTCTGCCAGGAGCTGGGCGTGGACCTGTGGGACTCCATCGCCGCGGCGGCCACCAAGCCGTTCGGCTTCCAGGCCTTCTACCCGGGTCCGGGTGTGGGCGGCCACTGCATCCCCATCGACCCGAACTACCTGTCGTACAAGGTCAAGACCCTCGGCTACCCGTTCCGGTTCGTGGAGCTGGCCCAGGAGATCAACGGCCGCATGCCCTCCTACGTCATCCAGCGGGCGCAGGAGCTGCTCAACGACTCCGGTCTGGCGCTGTCGCGCTCCAAGGTGCTGCTGCTGGGCGTCACCTACAAGGCCGACATCGCCGACCAGCGCGAGTCCCCGGCCCGGCCGGTGGCGCGCAAGCTGGCCGCCAAGGGCGCCACGCTGACCTACCACGACCCGCACGTGGAGTCCTGGCAGGTCGACGGCGTGGACGTGCCCAGGTCCACCGACCTGGACCGCGCACTGGCCGGGGCCGACCTGACCATCCTGCTCACCGACCACACCGAGTACCGGCCCAAGCGGCTGGAGGAGTACGCGCGGCTGCTCCTGGACACCCGGGGCGTACTGCGCCGCCCCGACCCCGAGACGGACTCCGCGGTCCCCTCGCAGGTAAGGCGCCACGTCACGCGGGAGGGCGTCGAGGTCCTGTGAGCTGAGCAACCGGTCCCGAAGGGCACGCCGATCCGCGAGCACACAGCGTTCATCGGCGTGCCCTTCGGCGTTCACCTTCCCCCGGCCGAAGGTTCACCCGCTGCACTCCGTGCGGCCACCGGGCTTTCCTCGGCGCGTCTTTCCCGTTGAATACCGTGACGAAGAGCTGACACCGCTCCGGCAGGAGCGGTCAGGCCGATCCGCCCGAGAGGGCCTCAGACGGCGACAGGTAGGTGAACTCGATGCACGCGCTCGTGGCCACGGTGGTGCACCACCCGGAGGACGCGCGGATCCTGCACCGGCAGATCCGCGCCCTGTTGGACGCCGGACACAGCGTGACCTATGTGGCGCCGTTCCGCGAGTGCGGGGTGACCCCGTGGTCGGAGCTGCGTTCGGTTGACGTGCCGCGCGCCTCGGGGCGCGAGCGGCTCGCCTCGCTGCGCGCCGCCCGCGCGGTCCTGGCCGAGCAGGCGCCCCTGGCCGACCTGCTCCTCTTCCACGACCCCGAACTCCTGCTGGCCCTGCCGTCCACACGCCCGGTGACGGTGTGGGACGTGCACGAGGACACGGCGGCGGCCCTGCTCACCAAGGCGTGGGTGCCCCGGTCGCTGCGGCGCCCGCTGGGCACGGTGGTGCGCTCCTTCGAGCGGCACGCGGAGCGGCGGATGCGGCTGATGCTGGCCGAGGAGGGGTACCGCTCCCGGTTCCGCATGGAGCACCCGGTCGTGCCCAACACCACCGACGTGCCGGAGTTCCCGGCGCGCGGACCGGGCGACGACCGGATCGTGTACCTGGGCCAGGTGTCCGAGGCGCGCGGGGCGCGCGAACTGGTGGAGCTGGGGCGCATGCTGCGCCCGCACGGCGTGCGCCTGGAGGTCATCGGCGGCGCCGACGCCGGGGTGCGGCCGCTGCTGCGCGGGGCCCAGCAGGAGGACGTCCTGCACTGGTACGGGTTCGTGCCCAACGACCGGGCGCTGAGGATCTGCGCGGGCGCCATGGCGGGGCTGAGCCTGCTGCACGACACGCCCAACTACCGGCACTCGATGCCGACCAAGGTCGTTGAGTACATGGCGCACGGCCTGCCGGTGGTGACCACGCCCAACCCGATGGCGCAGGAACTGGTGACCGGCCGCCCGGAGGGCCCTTCGGGCCTGGTGGTGCCGTTCGGCGACGTGTCGGCCGCGGCGGAGTCGGTGCTGCGTCTGCGCCGGGACGCGGAACTGCGCCGCGAGCTGGCGCGCACCGGGCACCGGATCGCGCGGTCCTCCTTCCACTGGCCGGTCCAGGCGCGCCTGTTCGTCGAACGCCTGGAGGCGTGGGCGGGCGAGGCCTCGGGCGAACCGCTGCACGTGGTGCCGCCCCCGCGGGGTCGTCAGCGCACTCCCGTGCATGATTGACCCCACTTCAAGCTCTCTAGGAAATATCTTCCTCGTCAACAAGTGTTGTGGTCCGTGTCGGAGCCGACTCCGCACGGCCCCCCGCCACACCACGAGCACGACCGAGGAAACACATGACCGACGCGCTGGTACTCGACAAGGCGGCCCAGGACCTGCTCTTCCGGGACGCCCGTACCGCCAACAGCTTCACCGACGAGCCGGTGACCGGGGAGCAGGTCCGCGCGATCCACGACCTGGTCAAGTACGGGCCCACCGCCATGAACAACCAACCCCTGCGAGTCACGGTGGTCCGCTCGGCCGCGGCCCGCGAGCGCCTCGTGCCGCACATGGCGGGCAACAACGCGCCCAAGACCTCGACGGCGCCGCTCACCCTGATCCTGTCCGCGGACTCCGACTTCCACGAGCACTTCCCGAAGACCTTCCCCGTCGCGCCCGACGCCCGGGACAACTTCTCCGGGATGCCCGTCGAGGCCCGCGAGAGCACGGCCCTGCAGAACGCGTTCCTCCAGATCGGCTACCTGCTCCTGGGCGTGCGCGCGGCCGGCCTGGCGGCCGGGCCGATGACCGGCTTCGACGCCGAGGGCGTGCGCCGCGAGTTCTTCGGCGAGGACTCCACGCTGCGGCCCCTGGTGGTCATGAACGTGGGCAGGCCGGGCCCGGACGCTTGGTTCGACCGCCTGCCGCGCCTTGAGTACGACGAGGTCGTCACCGAGGTCTGACCGGCGTTCCCGTCGGCCGCCGGACCCGAGGGGGCGCACGGCCGCCGGACGGGACAGCGTGTCGGAGGGCCGGGCGCCGAGGGGGCGCCCGGCACCCTCTGCGCGCGCTGACCCGGGCAGCCGCTACCCGTCCCGTTCGGCGGCGAGGAAGACCAGCAGGCACACGTCGTCGTCGCAGTCCTGGTACTTGACCATGACGTCCAGCAGGTCGTCGGCCGCCCTGTCCGGGCCGTCCCGCCAGTACGGCGGCCCCCCGAAGCCCTCCACCAGGCGCGCGATCCCGTCGTCGATGGACTCCCCGCGCCGCTCGATCAGGCCGTCGCTGTACAGCAGCAGCGCGGCGCCCGGAGGCAGTTCGACGGTGTGGTCGGTGTAGGTCAGCTCCACCGGCAGGCCGAGCATGCCGCCGGCCGACAGGGGGACCGCCTCCGCCCGGCCCTCGCCGTCGCGCCACAGCGGCGGCGGGTGCCCGGCCCCGGCCATCACCACCTCGGGGTCCCCCGGCCGGAATCGCACGATGACCGCGGTCGCGAACAGGTCCGGTTCGAGGTGGCACAGCAGCCGGTGCAGGCGCTCCAGCAGCACGGCCGGGCTGCGCTCCTCCAGCGCGTACGCGCGCAGGGCCGTGCGCAGTTGGCCCATCATCACCGCGGCGTGGATGCCGTGCCCGGTGACATCGCCGACCACGCCGATGAACTCGCCGTCGCCCCGTGAGAAGACGTCGTACCAGTCGCCGCCCACGTTCATCCCGCGCGTGGCGGGCAGGTAGCGGGCCGTCATCTCCATCCCCGGGGTCTCGGGCAGCTCGGTGAGCATGGCCCGCTGGAGGGTGGCCGCCGTGTCGCGCTCGCGCTCGAAGCGGCGCGCGTTGTCCAGCGAGGCCGCCGCCCGGCGCGAGAGTTCGACCAGCACGACCTCGTCGTCGGCGTCCAGGGGGTCGGCGCGGCGCAACAGCAGCACCCCGAGCAGGCCCGACCCCGTGATCAGGGGAAGGGCGAGTTCTCCCTCCTCCGCCAGGGCGTCCGTCGGGTGCCGCCGGGCCGCGGCCAGGAGCACCGTCTCCGGCACGGCGGCCTCACGCTCCTGGGAGTCGCACAGGCCGCCGTCCTCGTCGGTGAGCCACACCTCGACGGAGTCGGCGCGCTCGGGCACGAGCAGGTCCCGAAGGCGGGCGAAGATCTCCGCCTGGTTCAGGGAGGTCATGAGCCGCGCGCTGGCCGTGGAGAGGAACGTGAGCCTGTTGCGGGCGGCCTCGGCCTGGTCCCGGGCCGAGCGCTCGGCCGCCAGGAGTCTGCGCTGCTCGTCGCTGGCCTCGGCGAGCTCCGCGTGCAGGGCGAGCACGCCCTGGTTGGTCTCCTCCAGCTCGCGCTGGTGCCACGCCAGCTCGCGTGCGCGTTCGGCCGCGACGGCGGCCACCCTCCCCGCGCGTTCGGAGGTGCGCAGCAGTTCCTCCGCCAGGAGTTCGGCGTCGGCTCCCCCGGGGCCCCCGCCCGCCGCGGCTCCCGCTTCGAGGGGCTCGCGGAGGGGCAGGTCGGACTGCCACCGGCTCTCTCCCGCGCCGTCGCGGACGGTGGCGCGCAGCACGAGCCCGTCCTCGGACAGGTCCACCGCCAGCGCGGCCGGGCCGCCGGGCCCCGCCGCGCGCAGCGCCCACGAGGAGGCGTCGTCCAGGAACTCCAGTTCGGCCTCGTCCCCGGCGCACGCGGCGTCGAGCACGCGCGCCACGGCCGCGCGTGCGCGCGCCGCGTCGACCGCGCCGCGGACCCGCAGGTCGAGCAGCGGTTGCGTCATCGTCCTCCCCTGTCAGGGCGTACGGTGTGCGTGACCACGGCGACGCTGGTGTCGTCGCGCAGCGGACGGGCTGCGCTGCCGGAGTCCCGGAACACCACTCCGGCCACGACCGCGGCGTCGTGGCCGGACAGGGCCTCGACGCCCTCGGGCTTCCATCGGCTCGGCACACCGTCGCTGTGCAGGATGAGCATGTCCCCCGGGGACCACCCCCTCCGCGCCGGGACAGGCGTGCGCAGGGAGAAGGCCCCGACGATCCCGGGCCGGGAGAGCAGTGTCTCCCAGCGCCCGTCCCGGTACAGGCGCGCACCGATGTTGCCGACCCCGCAGAAGGTGAGGCGGCCCCGGGGCTCGTCGATCTCGACGATCGCCACGGCCGCCCCGCGCGTGCGCCGCAGGGCCTCGTGCAGTCCGCGCAACAGGATGTCGGGGGAGCCCCCCCTGCTGCCCGTGACGAAACGCGAGGCCACGTCGGCGGCTTCCGCGGCGGCCTCGCCGTGTCCGAGTCCGTCCGCGAGCATGACCGTGCGCAGACCCGCGCCGCTGCGGAAGGCGAGGGCGTCTCCGGAGAGCTTGTAGCCGCCCAGGGGGACGTGGATCCCGCCCGTGGCGGCGCGCGAGGTGAACAGGTCGCGTTCAGCGGGCCGGGCGAACCTCGCCACTGCCACCGTCCCCCTGCCCGGACTGCTCTGGGCCTCGAAGAAGTCGGCGGCGCGCGCGCACGCGCCGAGCCCCGAGCCCAGGGAGTCCTCGGACGTGGAGAAGCCGTCCCGCATGGCGCGCGGGAGGTCGGGGATGCCGGGACCGTGGTCCAGCGCGAGGATCTGCAGGGCCCGGGCCGTTCCCCAGGGCTCCCTGGCCTCCTCCGCCACCAGACGCCCGCCGCCGGCGTACCTGCACATGTTGGTCGCCAGTTCGGACGCGGCGAGTGCCGCGGCGTCCGCCGCGGCCCTGTCCAGACCGAGGCCGAGCGCGGCCTTCCGGACGGCCCCGGCCGCCTCGGACACGTGCGTGGCGTCGGTGACCGCCAGGTCCCAGACCCTGGTCATCGGGCTCCGCGTCCGTAGGGATCGGCCCAGGAGGTGATGGTGACCCTGGTCCCCCCTTCGGGAAGGTTCTCGATCTCGAACTCCTGCACGAGGCGCTTGGAGCCGCTCAGGCCCATACCCAGGCCGCCCGCGGTGGAGTAGCCGTCGGTCAGGGCCGTGTCCACGTCGGGGATCCCCGGCCCGGAGTCGACGAAGGACACGCGCAAGCCCTGTCCCGTCTGGCCGTGCACCACGCGGATCTCGGTGGATCCGCCCCCGCCGTGCAGGAGCGTGTTGCGGGCCAGCTCACTGGCCGCGGTCACGAGCTTGGTCTGCTGTACCAGGCCGAATCCGGTCTGCTGTGCCAAGGCACGAACCTGCTGACGGACCATCGTCAGGTCGGTGTCCCTGCGGATGGGCACGTGGATCGGCTCCGCGGAGGCCTGGCTCACGTCGCGCCCCGCTCCGGGTGTTCCCTGCGTTCGATGGTGACCCCGAAGCTGGCCGCCGCCTCGGTGACCGTCCGGGCGGTGTCCATGCCCGGCAGGGTCAGACCGAGCTCGACCAGGGTGATGGCCACCGCCGGGCGCATGCCGACCAGGACGGTCCTGGCCGCGAGGAGCCGAGAGGAGGCGGCCACCTCGGCGAGGACCCGTGCGAGGAAGGAGTCGACCATGTCGAGCGAGCTGATATCGATGATGAGTCCGCGCGAACCGGTGTCGGACACCGCGGCGGTCACGTCGTTCTGGAGGTCCACCGCGGCCTCGTCGGGGAGTTCTCCCTGGATGCTCACGAGCAGCAGTCCGCCGATGTCGAGGACCGGGATGGTGGGAGGGCTGGTCACGTACCTTTCCAATCAGCTCTCGGGGCCCTTGACGGACGACGCCTTGCTCTGTCGCCGCTCCAGGGCCCACTCCAGAGCGTCGGCCAGGCTGGCCCTGGTGGTGACCGGCCCCAGGTCCAGGCCGAGCTGGACGATGGTCTGGGCGATGGCGGGGCGGATGCCCGAGATCACGCACTCTGCTCCCATGAGCCGCGCCGAGGCGACGGTCTTCATCAGGTGCTGGGCCACGAGCGAGTCCACCGTGGACACTCCGGTGATGTCCAGGATGGCGATGGTGGCCTTGTGCTCGACGATGGCTTCCAGGAGGTTCTCCATCACCACCTGGCTGCGGGCGCTGTCGAGCATGCCGATCAGCGGCACGGCGACGAGGCGGTCCCAGAGCTTGACGACCGGGGTCGCCATCTCCAGGAGCTGCTGGCGCTGGCGCTGGATGATCTCCTGGTTCTCCTGGAGCATGCTCTCGACGACCATGACCCGCAGGGTGGCGAACAGGGTGAGGAGCTGGACTCGGATGTCGCACAGCTCCTCGGGGCCCGTTCCGGGGGCCTCCGCGACCAGCAGTTCCATCGCGGCCTCGCCCAGGACGCCGACCTCGCGGTCGACCTGCGCGGTCGACAGGCCCGACCTCGCGCGCGAGGCGGTCATGGCGACGAGCTGTTCGCGGACGGGGTGGAAGCCGGGGGCCTCCAGGTCGTCGACGCGCCCGCTCTCGGCGACCACCGCGAGGGAGTCCACGACGGCGTGGCACGCCTCGACGGCCTCGTCCCGGGTGACGGTGAACACCGTCTGGAAGAGGGGCAGGTCGGCCCAGCGCTGGGCGATCTGCTCCCTGCGGCGCCGGAGGAAGGCGGACACGATCCGCGCGCCCGACCCTGAGTGGTCGGATGCTCCGTCAGTCATACATCTCCTCGTGGTCCTGCGGGTCGCTGGAAGGGGTCAGTACGTTGTTTGCCGCGTGGCAATTGTCTACCAGATGGAGGACTGGTGGGAACGGGGACCGAAGGGGGCGCCGTGCCTACTCCGGTTCGCTCCGGCCCCGCCAGTCCAGGCATACCACCAGCGTGTCGTCGGCGGACTCTGTCCCGTCCTGGTAGTCGGCCAGGTGGCGCAGGACCTCCTGGGGGACGGACGAACTGGGCACGAGCCTGGTGGCCAGGATGGCCAGGGTCAGGGCCCGGGTTCCGAAGCTCTCCCCCTCGGACGGCCCCTTGGCGTCGAACACGCCGTCGCTGACGAACACCAGCCGGTCTCCGGGCTCGACACGGAAGCTCTCCGCGGTGTACACGGTGTCCTCGGCCATGCCCATCGGGAGCTGGGCCTCGAAGGGGACCTGCTCGACCCGGTCGCCGCGCAGGCGGTAGAGGATGGGTGATCCGGCGTCGACCGCCTGCACCTCCCCTGTGTCCAGATCGAAGCAGAGCAGGAGCACGTCAAGGTAGCGCTGCCCCCGGTAGTGGGCGTAGACGGCCTTGTCCGCCAGGGCGACCTGGTCGGCGAGCGAGATACCGCCGCGGCGGGCGTTGCGCAGGGCGTTGACCCCGAGACTGGTGAGCAGCGAGGCGTCGATGCCCTCGCCCATGCCGTTGGTCACGCCCAGGGTGAGCCGGTCCGGCGCGGCCGCCCAGTCGAAGTTGTCACCTCTTATGGAGTAGGCCGGTTCGAGCTGGGCGCCGATGCTGTACTCGGGGCACTCGAAGCCCCGGCCCGGCAGCAGGTCCCACTGGATCTCGGCGGCCAGGGTGAGGCGGTCCCTGCGGCGCAGCGCCCGGTAGACGTCGGTGTCGCGCTCGGCCACGAGGATCTCGTGACCGAGCAGCGTGGCGATCCTCTCCAGATCGGCGAGCACGTCCGCGGGGCAGTCGTTCGCATTCAGTTCGACGGTGAGAACGCCCAGCCGGTCGCCGCGGGCGCTCACCGGCAGGTGGACGGTGACGCCCTCGGTGCCGAAGCTGTCCTCGACGAAGGTCTCCTGGGCGCCGAAGACCCTGCCCACGACGCTGTTGAAGACGGAGTGCTCGACCGCGTACTCGCCAGGCGAGTCGGGGACGTGGCAGAGTACCTTGAGTCCGTAGTCAGCGAGGAAGAGCTCGGCGGACGCCACCGCGTAGCCCTCGGAGAGGACCGCGCGGAGGACCGTCATGAGCCGGTACGGCTGGGCCTCGCGAAGGGACCGGGCTACGGTCTCGTATCTGTTCACTGGAACGACCTGTGTTTTCTGTGCCGATTGGAGAAGTATCCCGCACACCGGCACGGGTACGGTCGGCGGGCGCGGAACGGGGCGTTCCGTTATGGTCGTAGAGTTACCCCATTTCCGATGCCGGATGGGTACAGCTCACGGACGCGACGTGTGAGAGTGGAAAGTGAGTCCTGAATCGCAGGAACCGACAGCCGAAGCAGCCCGTGCGGCCTCCACCGTCACCGAACTCATGGAAGTGCTCTGGGGGCGCGGCCGTGAGGTCGCCTCCTCACCGGTCTCTCCTCCGCAGCTCAAGGTCCTCTTCATCCTCGAGGAGGAGGACGGCGTGAACCTGCGTACGGTGACCGAGCGCCTGGGTTCCACCCCTCCATCCGTCAGCAGGCTATGCGACCGCCTCCAGGCGGTCGGCTTCGTGAACCGGACGCCGAGTCCGAACAGCCGTCGCGAACTGAGGCTCTGGCTGAGCGAGAGCGGCCGGACCTTCCTGCGCGACCTGAGAGCCCGGAGGGAGGCCGAACTCAACGAGGTCATCGCCCGCATGCCCCCGCGCAAGCGGGTGATGCTCCTGGAAGGGCTCATGTCCTTCCGCGAGGCGGCGAGCCGCTCCGAGGAACGCTCCGACAGCTCCGAACAGCCGGACTTCCGTACGGCCTGAGCCACCGGCGCGGACCGGGCGGGCGGTCCGGCGCCGCGCTTCGGTGGAACCCGGCGCACCCGCCCTGCCCTGGGCAGCCGCTGCCTCGGGACGGACTTCCCAACCGAAAACAATGCCGCCAGAGTCAACTATTGTCAAGCGGCAACAGTTTTCCGACACCGCACCGAGCCCCCGCCCGCCGTTTGGCGCACACACGCGAGAGGGGCCGGCCGCGCACCCGCTTGGGTTCTAGTGGTCGTTGCAACACCGATAATTAGTTGCTCGCTTGGAGCAGCTTAGCGAGGCGCTCGGCTGGGGTATCCCAGCCAGCCGAGCGTTTTGCGTGGGCGCCCGTTGAGCTGGACCGCCACCGCCTCCAGGTGCTCGAGTGAGTGCACCGGCAGGTCCGTGCCCTTGGGGAAGTACTGGCGCAACAGGCCGTTCGTGTTCTCGTTGAGCCCCGCTGCCAGGGGCTGGCCGGGCCGCAGAAGTAGACCGAGATGTCGGTGGTGGTGGTGGTGAACGCCCGGTGAGCAGCCATCTGCGAGCCCTGGTCCCAGGCCACCGAGCGCGCCGGATGCCGAGGCAGGGTCTGGACCGTCGCGGCCAGGGCATCGCGCACTTGCTCGGCGCTACGCCCGTGGGGCAGGTGCAGCAGCATCGTGTACCGGGTCGAGCGCTCCGCCAGGGTTCCGATGGAGAGGCGCCGCCGGAGCCGATGATCAAGTCGCCCTCCCGGTGGCCGGGCACCGCCCGATCCTCGACCTCGGCCTGGCGCTCGCTGATCATCACCATCGGATGCGCGAAACGCGGTTGGTGCTGCTGCGCCCGGCGGCGGGGCTTGCGGCGGGCACGGCCCGCCGCCGGGGTCGGCCGGGGGCTCAGATGATCGGCGGGCGTCCGGCGCGGGTCATCCTCCACGCGGTCGACCAGCTGATCGGGGTGCGCTGACCGGCCTCCTCGCGCCAGCCCTCCCGGAAGCCCCCGAACCACGAGCGCAGGGCGTCGCGGTCGCGCTCGCGCAGCACGGTCAGCCCCACCCAGGTGCCGAGGTAGGCCGCCGCCAGTGGCCAGGGCAGGTTGCGGCGGGCCAGCCACACCCGGTTGCGGGCGTTGAGCCGGTAGAAGTTCTCGTGCCGGGTCGGCGCCACCGCCGGGTGGTACATCACCGCGTCGGCGTCGTACTCGATCCCGTAGCCCGCGTCCATGATCCGCCAGGCGAGGTCGGTCTCCTCGTGCGCGTAGAAGAAGTCGCCCGGCAGCCCGCCCCCGGCTTCGAAGGCGGTGCGCCGGATCGCGCACGCCCCGCCCAGGAACGTGGTCACCACGCTCGACTTGCGGGAGTCGCCCACGCGCAGGCGCGGCACGTGGCGGCGCTGGTCGGGGCCGCCGTCGGGGTCGGCGATGCGGAAGGACAGCGCGCCCAGCGACGGGTCGGCGGCGAAGCGCTCGCGCACGTGGCGGGCCAGGTCCCTGGAGCGGTACCAGCCGTCGTCGTCCAGGAAGAGGATGATGTCTCCGCTGGTCGCGCGCACCCCGTGGTTGCGCCCCTCGGGGATGCCCACGTTCTCCGGCAGGCGGACCCGGGTGACGCCCTCGGGCAGCTCCGGCAGGTCCGCGCCGTTGCCGACGACCACGACCTCGACGTCCGCGTCCTCCTGCTCGAACACGCTGGTGATGGCCCGGCGCAGCTCGGCGGGACGGTTGCCCATCGTCAACAGGACGCAGGACAGGGTGGGCGCGGACACCTGGGGGCGGCTCCGTTCGGCTCTGGGCGCTGGGGAGACCGTCACCTCCGGCTTCTCCGGGCTCGGTGAGGACGGAATCACGGGTGTGGCCATGGTTGCGACCGTTCAGTGGACGAGGTGTTACTGCAAGGTTGACACACGGCCAACGATCGCAGGAACAGACTAACGAAAGAATAAAGGGAAGGTGGACGGGACCGTGGACAGGGTAACCTGCACGGCCCCGTTCGTGACGTCAACGTCATCGGCGCGTCGTTCGTGGCGCTCCGAACCGGTTCGGGCCGGGTGCGCCCGAACTGTCCGCGCTATTCGAGGCGGCGTGAGGCGAGCACGCTCACGAAGTGCGCGAAGCTCATCAGCACGCCCACCGCGGCGCACGCCGCGACCAGGAGCCGGGTGGCCGCCAGGTCGCCGAGGAAGGCGTCCACCACGGCCGCCACCACGACGATCAGGGACAGTTCCACGGCCTGGATGAGGCGGTGCACCATCAGCGCCGAGGCCAGGCGGCGGGCCAGGCTCAGGCCGGACGAGCGCGGACGCATCGCCTCGTCCGAGACCTTCTCGGGCAGGCCCGCCTTGGCGCGCGCCACCACCACGTTGTCGGTCTCGGCCTTGATGAGCGCCACGCCGATCGCCGCGGCCATGCCCAGGATCACCCAGCCGCCCGCCTCCCACTCGCCCTGGGCGCGCACGCCCAGGCCGACGAGGAGCGCGATCTCGGACACGTAGTGGCCGATGCGGTCCAGGTAGATCCCGGCCACGCTGGTGCGTCCGGTGTAGCGGGCCACCTCGCCGTCGGAGCAGTCCAGCAGCAGGTACACCTGCACGAACAGCGCCGCCGCGATCGCCGACCACAGGCCGCCGAAGGCGACCACGACCCCGGCGAGCACGCCGAAGGCCATCATCAGGTAGGTGATCGGGTTGGGGGGGACGCCGAGCCGGACGAAGAACGTGGTCAGGTACGGGGACAGGTCGCGCATGTAGAGGCGGCCCGCCCAGTGCTCCTCGTTCGTCCTCTCCTTGATGCCGGCGGGCTGGCCGCCCGCGCGGACCTCAGCGACCGACGGCTTCGACATAGTCCTTGACGCTCCGTCCGATCTCGTCCTCGGAGAGGTTCAGGTGTTCCAGGATGGTGAACCGGCCCGGACGGGTGTCCGGGGCGTGGACCACCGCCCGTGCGAACTCCGCCTCGTCGAGTCCGACGTCGGAGGGCACGACGGGCAGCTCGTGGCGGATCAGGCAGTCGCGGATCTCGTTCATCCGCGCCTCCGACCAGTCCAGGTGCCGCACCCGCAGGAAGGACGCGTACAGCGCGCCCAGCCCGGCGAGCTCGCCGTGGTTGCTGGTGCCCGGGTGGAGCTGGGTGACCGCGTGCAGGATCTCGTGGCACGCGCCGCTGGCGGGGCGGCTGGAACCGGCCACCGACATGGCCATGCCCGAGAGCACCAGGCCCTCGGCCAGCACCGTGAGGAAGGCCTCGGACTCCACCGAGTCCGGGCGGTGCAGGACCGCCTCGGCGGCGACCCTGGCGAAGGTGACGGACATGCCGTCCACCGGCTCGCCGTTGACCCGGCCCGCCAGCTCCCAGTCCTCGATGGCGGAGATGTTGCTGACCACGTCGCCGATGCCCGAGCGCACCAGGTGCGAGGGGGCCGCCCGGACGTAGTCGACGTCGATGACCACGGCGATGGGCATGGTCACGCCGATGGAGGGCTTGCCGCCCTCGTGCTCCAGCGAGCTGACCGGCGAGGCGATGCCGTCGTGCGCCAGGTTGGTGGCCACGGCCACCATCGGGATCCCCGCCATGGTGGCGGCGAACTTGGTCACGTCGATGGTCTTGCCGCCGCCGATCCCGGCGACCGCCTCGTAGGCGCCCGAGCGGAGCTTCTTGCCCAGCTCGGTCGCGGCGTCGACGGTGCCCTCCTCGACGTGGAAGACCTCGCAGTTGGGCAGGTCCAGCTCGGAGGCGATCTGCGCCCCCTGGCCCGGGCCGACGGCCACGGCGATGCGGCCCTCGGTGGCGATCCTGCGGTCGGCGAGCAGCGTCCCGAGGGAGGCGACGGCTCCCCGGCGCACGTCGATCGCCAGCGGGGAGGGGAGCATGCGGGCTAGTAGCGGCATGCGATCTCCCTCGCCTTGGCCAGGTCGTCGTGGTTGTCGACCTCGACCCAGTCCACCTCGCCGATCGGCGCCACGGCGACCTTCTCACCGCGGTTGACCAGCTCCTGGTAGCCGTCCTCGTAGTACAGCTGGGGGTCGCGCTCCCAGGTGGCCTTGAGGGCGTCGGCCAGACGGGCGTCCAGGGAGCCCTCGATGAGGGTGGCGCCGATGTACTCGCCCGCGGCGGTGGCCGGGTCCATGAGCTTGGTGATCGTGCGCAGGTGGCCCTCCTCGTCGAGGGTCACCTTCATCTCCTCGTCGGCGAGGCTTTTCACACTGTCCACCGCGAGGAGCAGTTCCGGTCCCCGCGCTGCGAGTAGCGTTTCCTCGACGCTCACGGGGTGAACCGTGTCGCCGTTGACCAGGAGGACGCCCTCGGAGAAGAACTCGCGCGCGGTCCACAGGGAGTAGGCGTTGTTCCACTCCTCGGCCTTGTCGTTGTGGCTGAGGGTGAGCTTGACGCCGTGGCGCTCCTCCAGGGCCTCCTTGCGCGCCTCGACCGCCTCCGCGCGGTAGCCGACCACGACGACGACGTCGGTCAGCCCGGCCGCGGCCAGGTTGCGCAGCGAGATGTCCATGATGGTCGTCTCACCGTCGACGGGCACCAGCGCCTTGGGCAGGGTGTCGGTGTAGGGGCGTAGACGGCGCCCCGCGCCTGCGGCGAGAACCATTCCGAGCATGAGGGCGTGTTCCTCCTTAGTCGGGGAGGGCTCTCACGCCTCCCCGTTCGTTCCGGCGGCCGGTTGGCCCCCGTCTGCGTGGCCTGGTCGGGGGATCCGCGGATCCCCCGGGTCCGTGTCGCCCTCGCCGGGGGCGGCGCTGGCACGTACGTCGGCCACCGGTGTCGCGCTCCAGGTGCGCACGGCCTCGCGGACGAGCAGCACCGCCAGGTATCCGGCGAGTATGCCGTAGGCGGGGGCGAGCGCGTGCAGCGCTCCTCCGACCGCGATGACGAGCATGCGGCCGTCCCAGCCGAGGGCCGCGGCGCGCACCCCTGCGGGGCGGGCCGCGCCGACCTCGGGACGGGCCACGTCGTCGCCGTGGTGACAGGCGACCGCCATCAAGAGTACGAACACCAGTGGACCCGGTACACCGGACGCCAGCCCCAGGACCGCCAGGTATCCGTACTCGGTGACGCGCAGGACGGGTGGCACGAGCCAGTCGAACCGTCCGTCGTGGGGATGGCCCGAGGCCAGTCCGGACAGTAGCAGGGCAGCGACCGGTGCGAACAGGGTAATGCCTGCCAGCCGTCCGTGGCCTGCCGCAAGGAGCGTTCCGACGACCAGGAGTCCGGTGAGCGCCGTGAGCAGGGGCGGCGCTCCCCCCGGGGCGATCCGGCCGAGCAGCAGCGCCATGTGACTGTCATCACGAAGAAATCGCAGTTCGGGACGGATCGGGTCGTACCTGCCCCGGGTCGGCGCCCCCCGCGCGGCGCTCGCGTTCACCGTCGGCTCCGCGCGGGATCGGCGAGTTGGGCGGTGGCCGCGACGACGCAGCCGACGACGAGGGTGACGAAGGCGACGCGCGCGTCCCAGAGCGTGGCGGTCACCGCGATGGCCAGGAAGCGCGCGGGTTGGGGGAAGTCCGCGATCCGGCGCAGGGGCGAGGGGGCGGCGCGGTCGCCGGTTCCGGCGTCGGCGCGGTCCCGGTCGCAGGCCCCGTTCGGGGAAGCCCCGGGGCGGGCCCCCTCCCCGGGGCTTCCGTGCGAGGGGGTTCCGCGCCCGACGGCCCCGTTCACCGGGGCGCCGTTCGCGGGGACGGCGTTCACCGCGTGCCCGTTCACCGCCGCCGCGTCGGCGCGGGCCCCGGCGGGGGCGCGGACCGGGCGCGAACCGCCCGTTGTGCCGTCGACCACAGTGGCGCCGAACAGTCGCGCGGTCAGACCGGGATCGCTGGCGCGCGGCCCCTGGGGCGGACGGGGCGCCAGACCCCCCAGGAGGCCGCCAGCGGGCCCCTGGGCGGACGACGGGGGTCTTCTTCGGTCCGGCACCGGCTCGGAGACGGCCGGAGCGGACCCGGCCGCCAGGAGCGAGTCGCGCAGGGCCAGGGCGACGAGCGCGCCCGCGGCCCACCCCCAGGCCCCGCCGATCCCGGCGGCCGCGGCGCCCGCCGCCAGGCCGAGGTAGACCGCGTACTCGCGCAACTGCGACAGCATCGCCGCGAGCCACAGGGTGAGGGCGTCGTGCCGGTCGGCACGCATGCGCTCGCGGACCGCGTCGCAGAACAGGACCGCGCCGAGGAAGGCCGAGCCCGCCAGGCCGCCGACCGCGTCGGCGCGGGAGAACCAGACCGCCGCGCCGACGGCGCCCAGGACTCCGATTCGGGCCATCCCGGCACGGGTGACGTGTCGGCGTTCGAGCATCCGCGCGGCCAGCCGCGCCACGGTGCCTCTGCGGGCCATGGACGTGTCCTCTCCCAGCTCTGATGGGAGACACCGTTTCTCACTCCGAGTAACGGTTCAATCACTGACACACGCGGGGGTCGTCGCGACGGGACGGGACGGCGCGGGCTCCTGTCCGGACATGCGGTGAAACGCCGGACGCGCACCGCCGGACGGACTCCGGTGGTGCGCGTCGGTGCGTCAGCGCGTCAGGCGGGCCCGGGCGGCTCAGGCCGCCTGGCCGCCGTCGCCGCCGTCGTTGTCGGCTTCGGCGGCCTTCCTGGCCTTGTCCTCCGCGCGCTTCTTCTTCTCGGCGTCGCGCTTCTTGCGCTCCTCGATCTCCGCCTGGGTGTCGTCGTTGTAGGCGGCGAGCGCGGCGTCGATGTCGGTGTCCAGGGCCAGTCCGCCGTCCTTGACGTAGAGCCCGCGGTTGCAGAACCGGCGCAGGTCCCTCTCGCTGTGCGACACCAGGACCATCGTGCGCTGGTTGGCCAGCATGCGGTCGATGGCCTCGTAGCACTTGCGCTTGAAGGCCTTGTCGCCGACCGCGAGCACCTCGTCGACCAGCATGATCGGGTGCTCCAACTGGGAGATCAGCGCGAAGCCGAGCCGGACCTTCATGCCGCTGGAGTAGTGGCGCACCGGGGTGTCCACGAACTTGGGCTTGATCTCGGCGAAGTCGACGATCTCGTCGAAGCGCTCGTCGATCTGCTTCTCGGTCATCCCGTGCAGGGAGCCGACGAGGTACACGTTCTCGCGGCCGGTCAGGTTGTCGTTGAACCCGGCGCGCAGCTCCAGCAGCGGGGCGACCTTGCCGTGGACGTGCACCTCGCCCTCGTCGGGGATGAGCACCCCGGCGATCAGCTTGAGCAGGGTCGACTTGCCGGTGCCGTTCTTGCCCACGATGCCCACGCACTCACCGCGTCCGATCTCGAACGCGACGTCGCGCAGCGGCCAGAACTCGTCGCCCTCGGCGTTGGGGTCGCGCTTGGTGCCGTGGATGAACATCTCGCGCAGGCTGCGCTTGCGCCGGCGGTTCACGGCGAACTTGACGCCGAGGCCCTTGGCCTCGATGACCGGACCGGTGGTCCCGGCGCCGTAGGTCGTCTGCGCCATCACAGCTCCTTCAGGACGGACATCTCCAGACGGCGGAACGTCCAGTATCCGATGATCAGCATGAGGACCGAACCGACCACCGACGAGGTCAGCGCGAGCGCGCTCGGGGTGAGTTCGTCGAACCCGGCGAACCACACGGCACGGTGCATCTCGAAGATACCCAGCAGCGGGTTCAACTGGAAAAGTGTCTTCGCCCACTCCGGGACGCTGGGCTCGGTGAGCACCAGCGAGGCGGGGAAGAGGACCGCCGAGCCGTAGAACAGGATGCGCGAGGCGATGCGCACGAGGCGCTCGACGTCGCGCAGCAGCACGTTGACCGCGGACAGGAACAGGGTGAGGCCCAGGCCGAAGACGAACTGGAGCACGACGGCCAGCGGCAGCCACACCAGCACACCCTCCCACGAGGGCCTGCCGCCGAGGAAGACCACGAAGAGGATCAGCACGGGCCAGGTGAGCAGGTACTCGACGAACTTCGTGCCGACCGTGGCGATGGGGAAGATCTCCCGCGGCACCTTCATGGTGGTGATCAGCTTGGCGTGCGTGATCATCGCGCGGGGGGCCTCGGACAGGATCGCCCCGAAGGTGTTCCAGGGCAGGATCCCCGCCACCAGGAACAGCAGGAAACCGCCCTGTGCCAAGGCCTCCGGCGGCATACCCCGTTCGGCGTTGAGGATGACGCCGAAGACGACGAAGTAGACCATGGTCAGAGCCAGCGGCTCCAACATCGTCCACGCGTACCCCAGTACGGACTGCTGGTACTTGACCTTCAGGTCGCGCCGGACCAGGAGGCCGACGACCTTCCGGTGCTCCCAGACGGCCAGCGCCCTTGACGCCACCGCCACCTCCAAGGGTTGATGTCTCCGTCCGGCCCACGCTGAGGCCGGACGGGCGTGCTCGTACTCGCCTGTGCGCACCGGCCGACATACGCGGTCCACCCCGTACGGAGTACCGAAACGGGGGAGCGTGTCCGGGCGACCGGGGGATGTCACGGACCGCGCCCGGTTCAACGACCGCTTCTGGGAGGAGGTCGGCACCGGGCACGCCATACAGGCGTCCATAGGTTACCGCTGCGAACGACGGGCCGTGCCACCCCTCCTGTCACCAATGCGCGTTTTGTACCTTCGCCCAGGGAGGCAGGAAAAGGCGTGCGGAGGCCGCGCGGAGGGCGGAGCGGCGTGTGGAACGGACCGCCGCGCCGGTCGGGGGCGCCGTTCGGCGGGCCGTCGGCTAGCCTCGGCCGGGAGCGCACCGGGCCGCGGAGGGCGCGGGACCACGGGCCGCACGGTTGTCGTTGGGCAGCACGGTGTCGGCGGGCTCCGGGAACCCCCTGTACATCCAGGAAACCCGAACGCGACCGGGCGCACCAGGGGTATCCGGCCGCTGTGGACGGCGGCCGTGGACGACGGAAGAGGTGGAGCCATGCGTCCGCGCGTGATCGCGGCGGTTCTGGCCGGAGGGGTGGGCGCTCGGATGGGCGCGCCCGCGCCCAAGCAGCTGCTGCCCCTGGAGGGCCGACCCATCCTGGAGCACGCGATCGCCGCTTTCGAGGCGTGCCCGGACGTCGACGAGATCATCGTGCTCATGGTGGAGGAGTACCTCGACCGGGTCCGGGACATCGTCGACGCGGCCGGGTTCACCAAGGTCACCGCGGTGCTGCCCGGCGGAGCGACCCGCACGGGCACCTCCCTGGCCGCCCTGGCCGCGATGGACGGCGCCGCCGACACCGACCTGGCTCTGCTGCACGACGCCGCGCGCCCGCTCGTGAGCCCGGCCGTCATCAGCGCGTGCGTGGCGGCGCTGGTGGAGGCGGGCGCGGTCGGGGTGGCGGTGCCCAGCGCCGACACCGTGGTGCGGGTGGCGCCCGGCGGCTCCGGCGGCGAGGTCGTCGCGCAGGTCCCCCCGCGCGCGGAGCTGCGCAGGATGCAGACCCCGCAGGGCTTCCGCCTCGGCGTGGCCCGCCGCGCCTACGAGCTGGCCGCGGCCGACCCGGACCTGGTGGCCACCGACGACTGCGGCGTGGTGCTGCGGTACCTGCCGGAGGAGGAGGTGCGGATCGTGCCCGGAGAGGAGACGAACGTCAAGGTGACGAACCCGGGCGACGTGGAGGTCGCCGAGACGCTGCTGCGCCGCTCGCGCGAGCGCGCCGCCCTGTCGGAGGCGGACGCGTGAGCCGGGTCTTCGAGGCGACAGAGGTGATCGGGCACCGCGGCGCGGGGCGCGGCGTGGTGGACGGCGCCCGGGAGAACACGCCGGAGTCCTACGCCGCGGCGGCGCGGGCCGGGGCGCACTGGGTCGAGATCGACGTGCGCCGCACCGCCGACGACGCGCTGGTGCTCTACCACAACGCCGCCCTGGACGACGGCCGCGCGGTCGTGGAGCTGACCGCGCGCGAGTGCGCCGATGCCGGGCTGGTCGGCCTGGAGGAGGGCCTGGCCGCGATCCCGGCCGGGGTGGGCCTGGACGTGGACGTCAAGTCGGTGATGGAGGACGCGGTCGACGCCCCCTCGCGCCGGACGGTCTCGCTGCTCCTGCCGTACCTGCGCGGGGAGGCCGGGCGCCGCCGGGTGTTCGTCTGCTCCTTCGACCCGGGCGTCCTGCTCGCCGTCCGCGAGGAGGTTCCGGCGGTGCCCACGGCGTGGATGCCGTTCGTGCGCAACCCGCTGGACCAGGCCGTGGCGGGCGCCGCCGGGATGGGGTGCCCGGTGGTGGCGATCGACGCGCGCTCGTTCGGGCTGTCCGGTGACGCTCCCCGCCCGGACCGCCGGTCGGTGGAGTACACCGTGGACCTGGCGCACCGGGCGGGGATCGAGGTCGTCTCCTGGTGCCCGGACCCGGTGGACGCGGCGCGGTTCGCCGAGGCGGGGATGGACGCGGTCGTGGTGGACGACGTCCCCGGGACGGTGTCCGCGCTCAAGGGCGGGGCCTGCGCGGGGTCCTGAACCGGGCTCCCGTCCCGCCGCGACGGCCCCGCCGACCGGGTTCCGCCGCCGGTCCCGGGACCGCGGGTCCCGGGACCGGCGGGGCCTCAGATCCGGCCGAGCAGCTCGGCCTTCTTGGCGGAGAACTCCTCGTCGGTGAGCAGTCCCCTGGCGTGCAGCTCGCCCAGGCTCTCGATCTGCCGGAAGATCCACTCGGTGTCGGGGCGACCGTTCGCCTCCTGCGCGGCGTCCCCGGCCCGCAGCGCCGGGGCCGTTCCGCCCTCCGTCACCGCCGCCGGTGCCGCGCCGGGTCCGGCGCCCTCCCCGGTGTCCGGTTGCGGAGCCGCGGTCCCCGCGGACAGGCTCCGCAACTGGTCGGTCGAGCGCACCGCCGCGTCCAGCCACCACCGCGGGTCCCGGAGCCTGGCCGTGACGCCGCGCCCGCCCCGGTCGCCGGCCCCCGACGCCTCCGCGGCCCACACGTGGGCGGTGACAGCCGCGGCCATGAGCAGGGTGTCGTAGCCCTGCGCCCCCTCCTCTGCGACGAGGGTGTGCAGGTCCTGCTTGGGCTTGCCGGTGTCCTTGCCGCCGGTGTCGGCGGTGACCAGGCGCATGTAGCCCCACTCCCAGCCGTCGGAGGGCGCCCAGTCAACGCCGGTGATCTCGGAGAGGTCGTACTCACGGCGCTGCGCCCTGCGCTTGCGCCCGCCCGCCTCGCCGCCGGACCAGACCAGGCGCACGGTGGAGCCGTCCAGGGTCGCGGTCCCCTCGGAGGTCTGGATGTGGAAGGGCAGCCGGGGCACCAGGCGCACGGCCGTGTCCGGGGCGGGCGGCCCGCTCTGCTCGGCGGCGAAGCGGATCTGGTCGGCCAGGTACTCGGCGACCAGTTCTCCGCTGGCCTGGCCGGTGAGCCGGAAGGGCTGGGACTTCTCCTTGAGCATCGCGCCGACCGCAGCGTAGGGGTCGGTCCGCTCGTGCAGGCGCAGTTGCAGCAGCCACCCCTTCCTGGGGCCCGCTCCGGGCTGGAAGTCGACCTCGGCGATCGCGTCCACGGGGAGTTCGAGCTGTCCGATCCGTTTGAGCAGGGGGTCCTTGAACCAGCCCTGGGCCTCGTACCTGATCGCGACCGTCTCACCGTCGAACCGCCACACGGCCTGGTTGCCGCGCAAGTCCTCCATGACACCCACTCTCCCTCGCCCGTCCCTCCCCCCTGCTTAGCAGAAGGCCCCCTCCCGCACGAGAGAGGGCCGAGGCCGGACGCGGCCGGAGGGGGAGGGCGGCTCAGGTCCGGGCGGCCTGCGCCGTGCGCGAGTCCGAGCCGAGCCCGGGCGGGCTGGTGATGAACCCGGCGCCCCAGGACATGTGCATCGTGGCCAGCGCGAGCGGGATCATCGGCAGGCTGGCGGCGGGCAGGCCGCGGCCGAGCGGCACGGACGCGGCGGTGACCAGGGCCAGGTAGGCGGCCGGGACAAGGAACAGCGGCCAGAGGAAGAAGCCGCCGACCAGCCCGGCGACCACACCGGCCAGGGCGACGGGCGGGGCCAGGTAGCGCAGGTTGATGGTGCCCTTGTGCTGGCGGGAGACCACCCTGCGCCAGCGGCCGTAGTGGAAGTACTGCTTGGCGAGCAGGCGCGCGTTGCGCCGGGGGCGGTAGGAGACCCGCATGCGCGGCTGGAACCACACCGTGCCGCCGGTGGTGCGGATGCGGTGGTTCATCTCCCAGTCCTGGGCCCGCAGGAACGCCTCGTCGTAGCCGCCGACCCGCTCCAGCGCCGAGCGCCGGAAGACGCCCAGGTACACGGTGTCGGCCGGGCCGCCCTCGCCGCCGGTGTGGAAGCGCGCGTTGCCCACGCCCACCTTGGAGGTCATGGCGGCGGCGACCGCCTTCTCCCACGGGGTCGTGCCCTCGGCGGCCATGATCCCGCCGACGTTGTCGGCGCCCGTCTCGCGGAGCGTCTCCACGGCCACCCGCAGGTAGTCCGAGGGCATCATGGCGTGCCCGTCGATGCGGGCGACGATGTCGTGCGAGGAGGCCCCGATGGCGGCGTTGAGCCCGGAGGGGGTCCTCCCCGTGGGGTTGTCCACCACCTTCACGCGCGGGTCGGCGGCGGCGATCCCGTCGGCGACCTCGCGGGTGCGGTCCGAGGAGGGTCCGACCCCGAGCACGACCTCCAGTTCGCCCGGGTACTCCTGGGCGAGGACGTGCTCCACCGCGGCGGCGAGGTGGCGCTCTTCGTTGAGTACGGGCATGACGACGGAGACAGGCGGCCAGGACACGGGCACTTCCCAGGGTCAAGACGTGTCGGGACTGCGTAGGAGCGTGTCGTACGCGCGTCAACGGTACTGCACGACCGCCGCGGCCCCGGCCCGGCGGAGTCCGCCGTGCCGGGGCCGCGGCGGTTCAGGCCTGGTTCTTGACGGGCCTGCCCTCGGCGTCCTTGAACGAGCCGACGATGATCATGATCAGGTCGATGAGCGTCCACACGCCGACGCCGCCGCAGGTGAGGATCATCAGGACGCCGGTGCCGATCTTGCCCGTGTAGAAGCGGTGGACGCCGATCGTGCCCAGGAACAGGCAGAGCAGGAGGGCCACCAGCCAGTTCCTGCTGGAGACGGCCTCGGGGTAGGGGTGGGTCACTGGAACTCCGTGCTGCGAGAGGAATGTGTGAGGGGGACCGCGCGCGGCCGGTGCGCCCGTACGGACCCTGCCGGACACGGTGGGGGCCCGTTCGGCCGTGGGCCGGGCCCGGCGTGGCCGGGCCAGGACATTCTCACCGTACCGGAGCGCGATTTCGGTCACGTGGAGGTACCGGATACGGCTCAGGATGGCACCGCCCGCACGGAACCCCCGCGCGGTTCACGGCGTCACAACAAGGAGAGGGACAGGCAAAGAGGAGGACAACACGCCGGGGGTCGACATCCCGCGCGCTTCGGCGAATCGGGTGACAACCTAGGGATAAGGACACCGTTGACCGGTTGGGACGGGGACGCCGATGAGCGATGACAGGGCGGGACGGCAGGGACCCGCGAAGGAGTTCCGCCGCCGGCGCTCGCAGCCCCTCCCGCCCGAACGCTCCCTCAGGTCCGGCCGGGTGACCGTGCCGAGCGCCGCCGCCCGTCGGCGCCGTACCGGCCTGCTGGTGATGAGCGCGCTGTCTGCTCTGGTCCTGCTCGCCTCGGGCACCTCGTGGGCGCTCACGGGGTGGATGTCGGGGGCGCTGAACCGGTTCGACGTGTTCGGCGGCCTGTCCGAGGAGGGCCGCCCCGAGCAGACCGGCGGCCTGACCTTCCTGGTGATCGGCTCCGACAACCGCGACGAGATGAGCGGCGAGGCCCAGGAGGAGCTGAGCGTGGGCTCCACTCCGGGCCAGCGCTCCGACAGCATGATGCTGGTACGGCTCAACCACGACCGCGACCAGCTCACCGTCGTCGGCATCCCCCGGGACCTGTGGGTGGACATCCCCGGCCGCGGCCCCGACAAGATCAACGCCGCCTACGCCCACGGCGGCCCCCGACTGGCCGTGCGGACCGTGGAGTCGGTGACCGACGTGCGCGTCGACCACTACGTCGAGGTGGACTTCAACGGCTTCGTGGACGTGGTGGACGCCCTGGGCGGCATCGAGGTGTGCCTGCCCGAGGCGATCCACGACCCCAAGGCCCAGCTCGACATGGAGGCGGGCACGCACCGGGTGGACGGGGCCGAGGCCCTGGCCTTCTCCCGCACCCGCGCCACCTCGCGCGGCGACCTGGACCGGATCGAGCGCCAGCAGCAGGTCCTGTCCGCGATGCTCGACCAGGCGATGAGCACCGAGACGCTCTCGGACCCGGCCAAGCTGACCGACTTCCTGGACAGCGCACTGTCGTCGGTGACCGTGGACCAGGGGCTGGACACCAGCACCATCAACGAGCTCGCCTACCAGATGCGCGACATCGACCTGGGCGAGGTCGCCTTCACCCAGGTGCCCATCGCCGACATGGAGTACTGGACGCCGCGCGGCGACGTCGCCGTGCTGTGGGACGAGCCCGCCGCCCGCGAGCTGTTCACTGCGGTCCGGGCCGACCGGCCCGTCGACGGGTCCGGGGAGGAGGGCCGGTCCGGGTCCGAGCCGCGGCCCGACGACATCCGGGTCCAGGTGTTCAACGGGATCGGCACCGCGGGCCTGGGCGCTCAGCTCGACGCCGAGCTGGCCGCGGCCGGGTTCCAGGTGGCCTCCCCCGCGCAGAACTGGAGCAGCCTCGACGTCGCCACCACCCAGGTGCGCCACGGCCCCGACGACGCGGCCGCGGCCGAGTACGTGGCGGGGATGATGCCGGGCTCGCAGACGGTCGCGGACAACGCCCTGAACGGTGAGCTCCAGATCGTGATCGGGTTCGACTACACGGCGTTCGAGGCCCCGCAGACCGCGGACGTCACCCCGGGGGAGGAGCCCTCGGCCCCGGAGGAGGCCGGTTCGGTCTCGACCGCCCGGGAGAACGTCTGCGGGTGACGCGAGGGAAGGAATCACCGTGCTGCACCATCTGGTAGGCCTGCTCGGCGGCGTCGCCCTGGCCCCCGTGCTGTGGGTCGCCGCGGCCTGGTCGTCCGGCCTGCTCCCCCGGCTCGCCGAGGGGGAGGCGACCGTGGCTACGGTGTCGTCGGCGGTGGTGCTGGGGCTGCTGGGGGCGGTGTGCGCCTACCTGGTGGCGTCCCGGCTGTCGCCGCTGGTGGCCGGGGCCAGCGGGGCCCTGCTCACGGCGCTGAGCCTGTGGCCGGTCGCGCACCCGGCGTCCATGGGGGCGGCGCTGTCCTGGCTGAACGAGGACAGCTTCCTCTACCCCTCGGGCACGGGTCTGGCCGTGGCGCTACCGCTGGGGACGCTGCTGCTCTTCTCCGCCGCGATGCCCCTCCGCTGGCGTGCCGCGAGCGACGGGACCCCGCCCTCCGAGCGCCGGGTCGTGGCCCGCGCCAGCCGGGAGGAGTACCGGCGCGGGGCGGTCGGTGACACGGTTCCCGACGCCGTTCCCGGCGCCCCGGACCCGGCGTGGCCCGCCGACGACCCCGCCGCCGGTCCCGGGTTCGGCGGCGACCACGGCGGCTTCGAGGACGACCCGGACAAGACGACCACGCCCTTCAGCCGCGGGGAGGACGGCTCCGGGTGGACGCCCCTGGACGGGGGCGGGCGCGGGCCGAGATTCGGTCGGAGGCGCTGAGCACGCCCCCGTGGCCGATACGCCGCGCCCACCGGTAACCTGAGCGCCTGACTGTTCACGCGGCGTTCGGTCGTGCGCCACGCCCCGGCGCGTAAGGTGATGCATCGCGCCCCGGGCACACCCGCAGGCTGAACAATGTCCGTTTTCTGCCCTCAAGCAGGGTGTTGACCGCCTTCGGCGGGCACAACCAGCGAAACGGGAGCGGACGAAAGCGAGGAAGGACACCACCAGTGGTCGAAGCGGACCGTATGCGCGTCTCCGTCATCGGTACCGGGTACCTGGGTGCCACCACCGCGGCCTGCCTGGCCGAGATGGGGTTCGAGGTCCTGGGACTCGACGTCGACGACGCCAAGATCGACATGCTCCGCTCCGGCAGGGTCCCCTTCTTCGAGCCCGGGCTCGAAGAGCTGCTCACGGCCAACCTGGGGACCGGCCGCCTGCACTTCACGACCTCCTTCGCCGAGGCCGCCGAGTTCGCCGACCTGCACCTGGTCTGCGTGGGCACCCCTCAGCGCGACGACTCCGGCGCGGCCGACCTGCGCTACGTCAACGCGGCGGTGGACCAACTGGCCCCGCACCTGACCCGCCCCACCGTGGTCGTGGGCCGCTCCACCGTTCCGGTGGGCACCGCGGCCACCCTGGCCGCCCGGCTGTCCGCGCTGGCCCCCGTCGGCGAGGAGGCCGAGCTGGGGTGGAGCCCGGAGTTCCTGCGCGAGGGCTTCGGGGTGGAGGACACCCTGCACCCGAACCGGATCGTTATCGGCACCGACTCCCCCCGGGTCGAGAAGGCCGTGCGCGCCCTGTGGCAGCGCCAGATCGACGACGGCGTCCCCTTCCTGCTGACCGACCTCCAGACCGCCGAGCTGGTCAAGGTGTCGGCCAACGCCTTCCTGGCCACGAAGATCTCCTTCATCAACGCCATGGCGGAGGTGTCGGAGGTGGCCGGGGCCGACGTCATCCAGCTCGCCGAGGCGCTGTCCTACGACGACCGCATCGGCGGCAAGTTCCTCGGCCCGGGCCTGGGCTTCGGCGGCGGCTGCCTGCCCAAGGACATCCGCGCGTTCATGGCGCGCGCCGACGAGCTGGGCGTGGAGCCCGCGCTGTCCTTCCTGCGCGAGGTGGACGCGATCAACCAGCGCCGCCGCGCGCGCACCATCGACATCGCCCGCCAACTGATCGGCGGGAGCTTCGCCGGGCGAACGGTGACCGTGCTGGGCGCGGCGTTCAAGCCCAACTCCGACGACATCCGCGACTCACCCGCCCTGGACGTGGCCTCCACCATCGCCTCCCTGGGCGCCCGGGTTACGGTGTACGACCCGCGGGCGCTGGAGCGGGCGCGCGAGGCGCACCCGGAGCTGAACTACGCCGACTCCATGCTGGCGGCGGCGCGCGGCGCCGACGTGGTGCTGCTGCTGACCGAGTGGGCGGAGTTCCGCGAGGCCAACCCGGAGGAACTGGCCGGGGTGGTGGCCCGCAAGCGCATCGTGGACGGGCGCAACGCGCTCGACCCCACGTACTGGCGCGCCTCGGGCTGGACCTACCGGGCGCTGGGCCGCCAGTAGCCCTCCCCCCTCCTCACGCACGACGGCCGGGCCCGCGCGGGCCCGGCCGTCGTGCGTGAGGAGGGGGGAGGGCTACTGGCGGCCCAGCGCCCGGTAGGTCCAGCCCGAGGCGCGCCAGTACGTGGGGTCGAGCGCGTTGCGCCCGTCCACGATGCGCTTGCGGGCCACCACCCCGGCCAGTTCCTCCGGGTTGGCCTCGCGGAACTCCGCCCACTCGGTCAGCAGCAGCACCACGTCGGCGCCGCGCGCCGCCGCCAGCATGGAGTCGGCGTAGTTCAGCTCCGGGTGCGCCTCGCGCGCCCGCTCCAGCGCCCGCGGGTCGTACACCGTAACCCGGGCGCCCAGGGAGGCGATGGTGGAGGCCACGTCCAGGGCGGGTGAGTCGCGGATGTCGTCGGAGTTGGGCTTGAACGCCGCGCCCAGCACGGTCACCGTTCGCCCGGCGAAGCTCCCGCCGATCAGTTGGCGGGCGATGTCGATGGTGCGCGCGCGGCGGCGCTGGTTGATCGCGTCCACCTCGCGCAGGAAGGACAGCGCGGGCTCCACGCCCAGCTCGTCGGCGCGCGCCATGAACGCGCGGATGTCCTTGGGCAGGCAGCCGCCGCCGAAGCCCAGGCCCGGGCCGAGGAACTTGCCGCCGATGCGGTCGTCGTAGGACAGCGCCTCGGCGAGCTGGATGACGTCGGCCCCGGCCACCTCCGACACCTCCGCCATGGCGTTGATGAAGGAGATCTTCGTGGCCAGGAAGGCGTTGGCCGACACCTTGACCAGCTCGGCGGTCTGGAGGTCGGTCAGCAGGAAGGGGACGCCGTCGTCGATCTGGCGCTGCCACAGGGCGCGCACGGCCTTCTCGACCCGGGGGGAGTCGGTGCCGATAACGATCCGGTTCGGGTGCAGGGTGTCCTCCACCCCGAAGCCCTCGCGCAGGAACTCCGGGCTCCACCCCAGCTCGGCCTCCTCGCCGACGGGGGCCAGCGCGGACAGCCGGGCGGCCAGGGTGGCCGCGGTGCCCACCGGAACGGTGGAGCGGCCCACGACCACGGTGGGGCGGGTCAGGTGCGGGGCCAGTTGGTCCACCGCCGCGTTGACGTAGCGCAGGTCGGCCGCGCCGGAGTCGTCGCGCTGAGGGGTGCCCACGCAGACCAGGTGCAGGTCGGCGAACTCGGCGGCCTCGGCGAAGGAGGTCGTGAAGTGCAGGCGGCCGGTCCCCAGGTTGGCCGTGAGCAGCTCTTCGAGCCCGGGCTCGAAGAAGGGGACCCTGCCGGAGCGGAGCATGTCGATCTTGGCGTCGTCGACGTCGAGTCCCAGGACCTCGAACCCCATCTCGGCCAGGCAGGCCGCGGTGGTGGCACCCAGGTACCCGGTACCGATGACGGAGACGCGCATACGGTCCGCTTCGACCACTGGTGGTGTCCTTCCTCGCTTTCGTCCGCTCCCGTTTCGCTGGTTGTGCCCGCCGAAGGCGGTCAACACCCTGCTTGAGGGCAGAAAACGGACATTGTTCAGCCTGCGGGTGTGCCCGGGGCGCGATGCATCACCTTACGCGCCGGGGCGTGGCGCACGACCGAACGCCGCGTGAACAGTCAGGCGCTCAGGTTACCGGTGGGCGCGGCGTATCGGCCACGGGGGCGTGCTCAGCGCCTCCGACCGAATCTCGGCCCGCGCCCGCCCCCGTCCAGGGGCGTCCACCCGGAGCCGTCCTCCCCGCGGCTGAAGGGCGTGGTCGTCTTGTCCGGGTCGTCCTCGAAGCCGCCGTGGTCGCCGCCGAACCCGGGACCGGCGGCGGGGTCGTCGGCGGGCCACGCCGGGTCCGGGGCGCCGGGAACGGCGTCGGGAACCGTGTCACCGACCGCCCCGCGCCGGTACTCCTCCCGGCTGGCGCGGGCCACGACCCGGCGCTCGGAGGGCGGGGTCCCGTCGCTCGCGGCACGCCAGCGGAGGGGCATCGCGGCGGAGAAGAGCAGCAGCGTCCCCAGCGGTAGCGCCACGGCCAGACCCGTGCCCGAGGGGTAGAGGAAGCTGTCCTCGTTCAGCCAGGACAGCGCCGCCCCCATGGACGCCGGGTGCGCGACCGGCCACAGGCTCAGCGCCGTGAGCAGGGCCCCGCTGGCCCCGGCCACCAGCGGCGACAGCCGGGACGCCACCAGGTAGGCGCACACCGCCCCCAGCAGCCCCAGCACCACCGCCGACGACACCGTAGCCACGGTCGCCTCCCCCTCGGCGAGCCGGGGGAGCAGGCCGGACGACCAGGCCGCGGCGACCCACAGCACGGGGGCCAGGGCGACGCCGCCGAGCAGGCCTACCAGATGGTGCAGCACGGTGATTCCTTCCCTCGCGTCACCCGCAGACGTTCTCCCGGGCGGTCGAGACCGAACCGGCCTCCTCCGGGGCCGAGGGCTCCTCCCCCGGGGTGACGTCCGCGGTCTGCGGGGCCTCGAACGCCGTGTAGTCGAACCCGATCACGATCTGGAGCTCACCGTTCAGGGCGTTGTCCGCGACCGTCTGCGAGCCCGGCATCATCCCCGCCACGTACTCGGCCGCGGCCGCGTCGTCGGGGCCGTGGCGCACCTGGGTGGTGGCGACGTCGGGGCTGCTCCAGTTCTGCGCGGGGGAGGCCACCTGGAACCCGGCCGCGGCCAGCTCGGCGTCGAGCTGAGCGCCCAGGCCCGCGGTGCCGATCCCGTTGAACACCTGGACCCGGATGTCGTCGGGCCGCGGCTCGGACCCGGACCGGCCCTCCTCCCCGGACCCGTCGACGGGCCGGTCGGCCCGGACCGCAGTGAACAGCTCGCGGGCGGCGGGCTCGTCCCACAGCACGGCGACGTCGCCGCGCGGCGTCCAGTACTCCATGTCGGCGATGGGCACCTGGGTGAAGGCGACCTCGCCCAGGTCGATGTCGCGCATCTGGTAGGCGAGCTCGTTGATGGTGCTGGTGTCCAGCCCCTGGTCCACGGTCACCGACGACAGTGCGCTGTCCAGGAAGTCGGTCAGCTTGGCCGGGTCCGAGAGCGTCTCGGTGCTCATCGCCTGGTCGAGCATCGCGGACAGGACCTGCTGCTGGCGCTCGATCCGGTCCAGGTCGCCGCGCGAGGTGGCGCGGGTGCGGGAGAAGGCCAGGGCCTCGGCCCCGTCCACCCGGTGCGTGCCCGCCTCCATGTCGAGCTGGGCCTTGGGGTCGTGGATCGCCTCGGGCAGGCACACCTCGATGCCGCCCAGGGCGTCCACCACGTCCACGAAGCCGTTGAAGTCCACCTCGACGTAGTGGTCGACGCGCACGTCGGTCACCGACTCCACGGTCCGCACGGCCAGTCGGGGGCCGCCGTGGGCGTAGGCGGCGTTGATCTTGTCGGGGCCGCGGCCGGGGATGTCCACCCACAGGTCCCGGGGGATGCCGACGACGGTGAGCTGGTCGCGGTCGTGGTTGAGCCGTACCAGCATCATGCTGTCGGAGCGCTGGCCCGGAGTGGAGCCCACGCTCAGCTCCTCCTGGGCCTCGCCGCTCATCTCGTCGCGGTTGTCGGAGCCGATCACCAGGAAGGTCAGGCCGCCGGTCTGCTCGGGGCGGCCCTCCTCGGACAGGCCGCCGAACACGTCGAACCGGTTCAGCGCCCCCGACATCCACCCCGTGAGCGCCCACGAGGTGCCCGAGGCGAGCAGGACCAGAGCAGACAGCGCGCTCATCACCAGCAGGCCGGTACGGCGCCGACGGGCGGCGGCGCTCGGCACGGTCACCCGGCCGGACCTGAGGGAGCGTTCGGGCGGGAGGGGCTGCGAGCGCCGGCGGCGGAACTCCTTCGCGGGTCCCTGCCGTCCCGCCCTGTCATCGCTCATCGGCGTCCCCGTCCCAACCGGTCAACGGTGTCCTTATCCCTAGGTTGTCACCCGATTCGCCGAAGCGCGCGGGATGTCGACCCCCGGCGTGTTGTCCTCCTCTTTGCCTGTCCCTCTCCTTGTTGTGACGCCGTGGACCGCGCGGGGGTTCCGTGCGGGCGGTGCCATCCTGAGCCGTATCCGGTACCTCCACGTGACCGAAATCGCGCTCCGGTACGGTGAGAATGTCCTGGCCCGGCCACGCCGGGCCCGGCCCACGGCCGAACGGGCCCCCACCGTGTCCGGCAGGGTCCGTACGGGCGCACCGGCCGCGCGCGGTCCCCCTCACACATTCCTCTCGCAGCACGGAGTTCCAGTGACCCACCCCTACCCCGAGGCCGTCTCCAGCAGGAACTGGCTGGTGGCCCTCCTGCTCTGCCTGTTCCTGGGCACGATCGGCGTCCACCGCTTCTACACGGGCAAGATCGGCACCGGCGTCCTGATGATCCTCACCTGCGGCGGCGTCGGCGTGTGGACGCTCATCGACCTGATCATGATCATCGTCGGCTCGTTCAAGGACGCCGAGGGCAGGCCCGTCAAGAACCAGGCCTGAACCGCCGCGGCCCCGGCACGGCGGACTCCGCCGGGCCGGGGCCGCGGCGGTCGTGCAGTACCGTTGACGCGCGTACGACACGCTCCTACGCAGTCCCGACACGTCTTGACCCTGGGAAGTGCCCGTGTCCTGGCCGCCTGTCTCCGTCGTCATGCCCGTACTCAACGAAGAGCGCCACCTCGCCGCCGCGGTGGAGCACGTCCTCGCCCAGGAGTACCCGGGCGAACTGGAGGTCGTGCTCGGGGTCGGACCCTCCTCGGACCGCACCCGCGAGGTCGCCGACGGGATCGCCGCCGCCGACCCGCGCGTGAAGGTGGTGGACAACCCCACGGGGAGGACCCCCTCCGGGCTCAACGCCGCCATCGGGGCCTCCTCGCACGACATCGTCGCCCGCATCGACGGGCACGCCATGATGCCCTCGGACTACCTGCGGGTGGCCGTGGAGACGCTCCGCGAGACGGGCGCCGACAACGTCGGCGGGATCATGGCCGCCGAGGGCACGACCCCGTGGGAGAAGGCGGTCGCCGCCGCCATGACCTCCAAGGTGGGCGTGGGCAACGCGCGCTTCCACACCGGCGGCGAGGGCGGCCCGGCCGACACCGTGTACCTGGGCGTCTTCCGGCGCTCGGCGCTGGAGCGGGTCGGCGGCTACGACGAGGCGTTCCTGCGGGCCCAGGACTGGGAGATGAACCACCGCATCCGCACCACCGGCGGCACGGTGTGGTTCCAGCCGCGCATGCGGGTCTCCTACCGCCCCCGGCGCAACGCGCGCCTGCTCGCCAAGCAGTACTTCCACTACGGCCGCTGGCGCAGGGTGGTCTCCCGCCAGCACAAGGGCACCATCAACCTGCGCTACCTGGCCCCGCCCGTCGCCCTGGCCGGTGTGGTCGCCGGGCTGGTCGGCGGCTTCTTCCTCTGGCCGCTGTTCCTTGTCCCGGCCGCCTACCTGGCCCTGGTCACCGCCGCGTCCGTGCCGCTCGGCCGCGGCCTGCCCGCCGCCAGCCTGCCGATGATCCCGCTCGCGCTGGCCACGATGCACATGTCCTGGGGCGCCGGGTTCATCACCAGCCCGCCCGGGCTCGGCTCGGACTCGCGCACGGCGCAGGCCGCCCGGACCTGAGCCGCCCTCCCCCTCCGGCCGCGTCCGGCCTCGGCCCTCTCTCGTGCGGGAGGGGGCCTTCTGCTAAGCAGGGGGGAGGGACGGGCGAGGGAGAGTGGGTGTCATGGAGGACTTGCGCGGCAACCAGGCCGTGTGGCGGTTCGACGGTGAGACGGTCGCGATCAGGTACGAGGCCCAGGGCTGGTTCAAGGACCCCCTGCTCAAACGGATCGGACAGCTCGAACTCCCCGTGGACGCGATCGCCGAGGTCGACTTCCAGCCCGGAGCGGGCCCCAGGAAGGGGTGGCTGCTGCAACTGCGCCTGCACGAGCGGACCGACCCCTACGCTGCGGTCGGCGCGATGCTCAAGGAGAAGTCCCAGCCCTTCCGGCTCACCGGCCAGGCCAGCGGAGAACTGGTCGCCGAGTACCTGGCCGACCAGATCCGCTTCGCCGCCGAGCAGAGCGGGCCGCCCGCCCCGGACACGGCCGTGCGCCTGGTGCCCCGGCTGCCCTTCCACATCCAGACCTCCGAGGGGACCGCGACCCTGGACGGCTCCACCGTGCGCCTGGTCTGGTCCGGCGGCGAGGCGGGCGGGCGCAAGCGCAGGGCGCAGCGCCGTGAGTACGACCTCTCCGAGATCACCGGCGTTGACTGGGCGCCCTCCGACGGCTGGGAGTGGGGCTACATGCGCCTGGTCACCGCCGACACCGGCGGCAAGGACACCGGCAAGCCCAAGCAGGACCTGCACACCCTCGTCGCAGAGGAGGGGGCGCAGGGCTACGACACCCTGCTCATGGCCGCGGCTGTCACCGCCCACGTGTGGGCCGCGGAGGCGTCGGGGGCCGGCGACCGGGGCGGGCGCGGCGTCACGGCCAGGCTCCGGGACCCGCGGTGGTGGCTGGACGCGGCGGTGCGCTCGACCGACCAGTTGCGGAGCCTGTCCGCGGGGACCGCGGCTCCGGACGCGGACACCGGGGAGGGCGCCGGACCCGGCGCGGCACCGGCGGCGGTGACGGAGGGCGGAACGGCCCCGGCGCTGCGGGCCGGGGACGCCGCGCAGGAGGCGAACGGTCGCCCCGACACCGAGTGGATCTTCCGGCAGATCGAGAGCCTGGGCGAGCTGCACGCCAGGGGACTGCTCACCGACGAGGAGTTCTCCGCCAAGAAGGCCGAGCTGCTCGGCCGGATCTGAGGCCCCGCCGGTCCCGGGACCCGCGGTCCCGGGACCGGCGGCGGAACCCGGTCGGCGGGGCCGTCGCGGCGGGACGGGAGCCCGGTTCAGGACCCCGCGCAGGCCCCGCCCTTGAGCGCGGACACCGTCCCGGGGACGTCGTCCACCACGACCGCGTCCATCCCCGCCTCGGCGAACCGCGCCGCGTCCACCGGGTCCGGGCACCAGGAGACGACCTCGATCCCCGCCCGGTGCGCCAGGTCCACGGTGTACTCCACCGACCGGCGGTCCGGGCGGGGAGCGTCACCGGACAGCCCGAACGAGCGCGCGTCGATCGCCACCACCGGGCACCCCATCCCGGCGGCGCCCGCCACGGCCTGGTCCAGCGGGTTGCGCACGAACGGCATCCACGCCGTGGGCACCGCCGGAACCTCCTCGCGGACGGCGAGCAGGACGCCCGGGTCGAAGGAGCAGACGAACACCCGGCGGCGCCCGGCCTCCCCGCGCAGGTACGGCAGGAGCAGCGAGACCGTCCGGCGCGAGGGGGCGTCGACCGCGTCCTCCATCACCGACTTGACGTCCACGTCCAGGCCCACCCCGGCCGGGATCGCGGCCAGGCCCTCCTCCAGGCCGACCAGCCCGGCATCGGCGCACTCGCGCGCGGTCAGCTCCACGACCGCGCGGCCGTCGTCCAGGGCGGCGTTGTGGTAGAGCACCAGCGCGTCGTCGGCGGTGCGGCGCACGTCGATCTCGACCCAGTGCGCCCCGGCCCGCGCCGCCGCGGCGTAGGACTCCGGCGTGTTCTCCCGGGCGCCGTCCACCACGCCGCGCCCCGCGCCGCGGTGCCCGATCACCTCTGTCGCCTCGAAGACCCGGCTCACGCGTCCGCCTCCGACAGGGCGGCGCGCTCGCGCGAGCGGCGCAGCAGCGTCTCGGCGACCTCCACGTCGCCCGGGTTCGTCACCTTGACGTTCGTCTCCTCTCCGGGCACGATCCGCACCTCCTCCTCCGGCAGGTACCGCAGCACCACGCCGCAGTCGTCGGTGGCCACCAGGTCCGGGTCGGCCGCGGCCAGCTCGTAGGCGCGGCGGGCCACGCCGAGGCGGAAGCCCTGCGGGGTCTGCATCCTGCGCAGCTCCGCGCGCGGGGGGACCTGCGCGACGACCTCGCCGCCGGAGCCGCCGGGCGCCACCCGCACCACGGTGTCGGCGCTGGGCACCGCCACCCCGACCGCGCCCGCCTCCACCAGCGCCGCCACGCACGCGCTGATGACGGCCGGGCTCACGAGCGGGCGCGCGGCGTCGTGCAGCAGAGCCAGGTCGGTGTCGGCGGCGCCGTCCATCGCGGCCAGGGCGGCCAGGGAGGTGCCCGTGCGGGTCGCTCCGCCGGGCAGCACCGCGGTGACCTTGGTGAACCCGGCCGCGTCGACGATGTCCCGGACCCGGTCGAGGTACTCCTCCACCATGAGCACGATGATCTCGTCGACGTCCGGGCACGCCTCGAAAGCGGCGATCGCGTGCTCCAGGATGGGTCGGCCCTCCAGGGGCAGCAGCTGCTTGGGCGCGGGCGCGCCCATCCGAGCGCCCACCCCTCCGGCCAGAACCGCCGCGATCACGCGCGGACGCATGGCTCCACCTCTTCCGTCGTCCACGGCCGCCGTCCACAGCGGCCGGATACCCCTGGTGCGCCCGGTCGCGTTCGGGTTTCCTGGATGTACAGGGGGTTCCCGGAGCCCGCCGACACCGTGCTGCCCAACGACAACCGTGCGGCCCGTGGTCCCGCGCCCTCCGCGGCCCGGTGCGCTCCCGGCCGAGGCTAGCCGACGGCCCGCCGAACGGCGCCCCCGACCGGCGCGGCGGTCCGTTCCACACGCCGCTCCGCCCTCCGCGCGGCCTCCGCACGCCTTTTCCTGCCTCCCTGGGCGAAGGTACAAAACGCGCATTGGTGACAGGAGGGGTGGCACGGCCCGTCGTTCGCAGCGGTAACCTATGGACGCCTGTATGGCGTGCCCGGTGCCGACCTCCTCCCAGAAGCGGTCGTTGAACCGGGCGCGGTCCGTGACATCCCCCGGTCGCCCGGACACGCTCCCCCGTTTCGGTACTCCGTACGGGGTGGACCGCGTATGTCGGCCGGTGCGCACAGGCGAGTACGAGCACGCCCGTCCGGCCTCAGCGTGGGCCGGACGGAGACATCAACCCTTGGAGGTGGCGGTGGCGTCAAGGGCGCTGGCCGTCTGGGAGCACCGGAAGGTCGTCGGCCTCCTGGTCCGGCGCGACCTGAAGGTCAAGTACCAGCAGTCCGTACTGGGGTACGCGTGGACGATGTTGGAGCCGCTGGCTCTGACCATGGTCTACTTCGTCGTCTTCGGCGTCATCCTCAACGCCGAACGGGGTATGCCGCCGGAGGCCTTGGCACAGGGCGGTTTCCTGCTGTTCCTGGTGGCGGGGATCCTGCCCTGGAACACCTTCGGGGCGATCCTGTCCGAGGCCCCCCGCGCGATGATCACGCACGCCAAGCTGATCACCACCATGAAGGTGCCGCGGGAGATCTTCCCCATCGCCACGGTCGGCACGAAGTTCGTCGAGTACCTGCTCACCTGGCCCGTGCTGATCCTCTTCGTGGTCTTCCTCGGCGGCAGGCCCTCGTGGGAGGGTGTGCTGGTGTGGCTGCCGCTGGCCGTCGTGCTCCAGTTCGTCTTCGGCCTGGGCCTCACCCTGTTCCTGTCCGCGGTCAACGTGCTGCTGCGCGACGTCGAGCGCCTCGTGCGCATCGCCTCGCGCATCCTGTTCTACGGCTCGGCGGTCCTCTTCCCCGCCTCGCTGGTGCTCACCGAGCCCAGCGTCCCGGAGTGGGCGAAGACACTTTTCCAGTTGAACCCGCTGCTGGGTATCTTCGAGATGCACCGTGCCGTGTGGTTCGCCGGGTTCGACGAACTCACCCCGAGCGCGCTCGCGCTGACCTCGTCGGTGGTCGGTTCGGTCCTCATGCTGATCATCGGATACTGGACGTTCCGCCGTCTGGAGATGTCCGTCCTGAAGGAGCTGTGATGGCGCAGACGACCTACGGCGCCGGGACCACCGGTCCGGTCATCGAGGCCAAGGGCCTCGGCGTCAAGTTCGCCGTGAACCGCCGGCGCAAGCGCAGCCTGCGCGAGATGTTCATCCACGGCACCAAGCGCGACCCCAACGCCGAGGGCGACGAGTTCTGGCCGCTGCGCGACGTCGCGTTCGAGATCGGACGCGGTGAGTGCGTGGGCATCGTGGGCAAGAACGGCACCGGCAAGTCGACCCTGCTCAAGCTGATCGCCGGGGTGCTCATCCCCGACGAGGGCGAGGTGCACGTCCACGGCAAGGTCGCCCCGCTGCTGGAGCTGCGCGCCGGGTTCAACGACAACCTGACCGGCCGCGAGAACGTGTACCTCGTCGGCTCCCTGCACGGGATGACCGAGAAGCAGATCGACGAGCGCTTCGACGAGATCGTCGACTTCGCCGAGATCAAGCCCAAGTTCGTGGACACCCCGGTGCGCCACTACTCCAGCGGCATGAAGGTCCGGCTCGGCTTCGCGCTGATCTCCCAGTTGGAGCACCCGATCATGCTGGTCGACGAGGTGCTCGCGGTCGGCGACAAGGCCTTCAAGCGCAAGTGCTACGAGGCCATCGACCGCATGCTGGCCAACCAGCGCACGATGGTCCTGGTGTCGCACAGCGAGAGGGACCTGCGCCGGTTCTGCAACCGCGGGCTCTACGTCAAGGACGGCGGACTGGCCCTGGACACCGACATCGACGCCGCGCTCGCCGCCTACAACGACGACACCCAGGCGGAGATCGAGGAGCGCAAGAAGCGCGACGCCGAGAAGAAGAAGCGCGCGGAGGACAAGGCCAGGAAGGCCGCCGAAGCCGACAACGACGGCGGCGACGGCGGCCAGGCGGCCTGAGCCGCCCGGGCCCGCCTGACGCGCTGACGCACCGACGCGCACCACCGGAGTCCGTCCGGCGGTGCGCGTCCGGCGTTTCACCGCATGTCCGGACAGGAGCCCGCGCCGTCCCGTCCCGTCGCGACGACCCCCGCGTGTGTCAGTGATTGAACCGTTACTCGGAGTGAGAAACGGTGTCTCCCATCAGAGCTGGGAGAGGACACGTCCATGGCCCGCAGAGGCACCGTGGCGCGGCTGGCCGCGCGGATGCTCGAACGCCGACACGTCACCCGTGCCGGGATGGCCCGAATCGGAGTCCTGGGCGCCGTCGGCGCGGCGGTCTGGTTCTCCCGCGCCGACGCGGTCGGCGGCCTGGCGGGCTCGGCCTTCCTCGGCGCGGTCCTGTTCTGCGACGCGGTCCGCGAGCGCATGCGTGCCGACCGGCACGACGCCCTCACCCTGTGGCTCGCGGCGATGCTGTCGCAGTTGCGCGAGTACGCGGTCTACCTCGGCCTGGCGGCGGGCGCCGCGGCCGCCGGGATCGGCGGGGCCTGGGGGTGGGCCGCGGGCGCGCTCGTCGCCCTGGCCCTGCGCGACTCGCTCCTGGCGGCCGGGTCCGCTCCGGCCGTCTCCGAGCCGGTGCCGGACCGAAGAAGACCCCCGTCGTCCGCCCAGGGGCCCGCTGGCGGCCTCCTGGGGGGTCTGGCGCCCCGTCCGCCCCAGGGGCCGCGCGCCAGCGATCCCGGTCTGACCGCGCGACTGTTCGGCGCCACTGTGGTCGACGGCACAACGGGCGGTTCGCGCCCGGTCCGCGCCCCCGCCGGGGCCCGCGCCGACGCGGCGGCGGTGAACGGGCACGCGGTGAACGCCGTCCCCGCGAACGGCGCCCCGGTGAACGGGGCCGTCGGGCGCGGAACCCCCTCGCACGGAAGCCCCGGGGAGGGGGCCCGCCCCGGGGCTTCCCCGAACGGGGCCTGCGACCGGGACCGCGCCGACGCCGGAACCGGCGACCGCGCCGCCCCCTCGCCCCTGCGCCGGATCGCGGACTTCCCCCAACCCGCGCGCTTCCTGGCCATCGCGGTGACCGCCACGCTCTGGGACGCGCGCGTCGCCTTCGTCACCCTCGTCGTCGGCTGCGTCGTCGCGGCCACCGCCCAACTCGCCGATCCCGCGCGGAGCCGACGGTGAACGCGAGCGCCGCGCGGGGGGCGCCGACCCGGGGCAGGTACGACCCGATCCGTCCCGAACTGCGATTTCTTCGTGATGACAGTCACATGGCGCTGCTGCTCGGCCGGATCGCCCCGGGGGGAGCGCCGCCCCTGCTCACGGCGCTCACCGGACTCCTGGTCGTCGGAACGCTCCTTGCGGCAGGCCACGGACGGCTGGCAGGCATTACCCTGTTCGCACCGGTCGCTGCCCTGCTACTGTCCGGACTGGCCTCGGGCCATCCCCACGACGGACGGTTCGACTGGCTCGTGCCACCCGTCCTGCGCGTCACCGAGTACGGATACCTGGCGGTCCTGGGGCTGGCGTCCGGTGTACCGGGTCCACTGGTGTTCGTACTCTTGATGGCGGTCGCCTGTCACCACGGCGACGACGTGGCCCGTCCCGAGGTCGGCGCGGCCCGCCCCGCAGGGGTGCGCGCCGCGGCCCTCGGCTGGGACGGCCGCATGCTCGTCATCGCGGTCGGAGGAGCGCTGCACGCGCTCGCCCCCGCCTACGGCATACTCGCCGGATACCTGGCGGTGCTGCTCGTCCGCGAGGCCGTGCGCACCTGGAGCGCGACACCGGTGGCCGACGTACGTGCCAGCGCCGCCCCCGGCGAGGGCGACACGGACCCGGGGGATCCGCGGATCCCCCGACCAGGCCACGCAGACGGGGGCCAACCGGCCGCCGGAACGAACGGGGAGGCGTGAGAGCCCTCCCCGACTAAGGAGGAACACGCCCTCATGCTCGGAATGGTTCTCGCCGCAGGCGCGGGGCGCCGTCTACGCCCCTACACCGACACCCTGCCCAAGGCGCTGGTGCCCGTCGACGGTGAGACGACCATCATGGACATCTCGCTGCGCAACCTGGCCGCGGCCGGGCTGACCGACGTCGTCGTCGTGGTCGGCTACCGCGCGGAGGCGGTCGAGGCGCGCAAGGAGGCCCTGGAGGAGCGCCACGGCGTCAAGCTCACCCTCAGCCACAACGACAAGGCCGAGGAGTGGAACAACGCCTACTCCCTGTGGACCGCGCGCGAGTTCTTCTCCGAGGGCGTCCTCCTGGTCAACGGCGACACGGTTCACCCCGTGAGCGTCGAGGAAACGCTACTCGCAGCGCGGGGACCGGAACTGCTCCTCGCGGTGGACAGTGTGAAAAGCCTCGCCGACGAGGAGATGAAGGTGACCCTCGACGAGGAGGGCCACCTGCGCACGATCACCAAGCTCATGGACCCGGCCACCGCCGCGGGCGAGTACATCGGCGCCACCCTCATCGAGGGCTCCCTGGACGCCCGTCTGGCCGACGCCCTCAAGGCCACCTGGGAGCGCGACCCCCAGCTGTACTACGAGGACGGCTACCAGGAGCTGGTCAACCGCGGTGAGAAGGTCGCCGTGGCGCCGATCGGCGAGGTGGACTGGGTCGAGGTCGACAACCACGACGACCTGGCCAAGGCGAGGGAGATCGCATGCCGCTACTAGCCCGCATGCTCCCCTCCCCGCTGGCGATCGACGTGCGCCGGGGAGCCGTCGCCTCCCTCGGGACGCTGCTCGCCGACCGCAGGATCGCCACCGAGGGCCGCATCGCCGTGGCCGTCGGCCCGGGCCAGGGGGCGCAGATCGCCTCCGAGCTGGACCTGCCCAACTGCGAGGTCTTCCACGTCGAGGAGGGCACCGTCGACGCCGCGACCGAGCTGGGCAAGAAGCTCCGCTCGGGCGCCTACGAGGCGGTCGCCGGGATCGGCGGCGGCAAGACCATCGACGTGACCAAGTTCGCCGCCACCATGGCGGGGATCCCGATGGTGGCCGTGGCCACCAACCTGGCGCACGACGGCATCGCCTCGCCGGTCAGCTCGCTGGAGCACGAGGGCGGCAAGCCCTCCATCGGCGTGACCATGCCCATCGCCGTGGTCATCGACGTCGACTACGTCCGGGCGGCCCCCTCGCACCTGGTGCGCTCGGGCATCGGCGACGTGGTCAGCAACATCTCCGCCATCGAGGACTGGGAGCTGGCGGGCCGGGTCAACGGCGAGCCGGTGGACGGCATGTCCGTCACCTTCGCCAGGGTCGCCGCCGAGGCGGTCCTGCACCGCCCGGACTCGGTGGAGTCCGAGGCCTTCCTCACGGTGCTGGCCGAGGGCCTGGTGCTCTCGGGCATGGCCATGTCGGTGGCCGGTTCCAGCCGCCCCGCCAGCGGCGCGTGCCACGAGATCCTGCACGCGGTCACCCAGCTCCACCCGGGCACCAGCAACCACGGCGAGCTCGCCGGGCTGGGCGCGCTGTACGCGTCCTTCCTGCGGGTGCGGCACCTGGACTGGTCGGAGGCGCGGATGAACGAGATCCGCGACTGCCTGATCCGCCACGAGCTGCCCGTCGTGCCCTCCGACGTCGGACTCGACGAGGCGGAGTTCGCACGGGCGGTGGTCCACGCCCCGGACACCCGTCCGGGCCGGTTCACCATCCTGGAACACCTGAACCTCTCCGAGGACGAGATCGGACGGAGCGTCAAGGACTATGTCGAAGCCGTCGGTCGCTGAGGTCCGCGCGGGCGGCCAGCCCGCCGGCATCAAGGAGAGGACGAACGAGGAGCACTGGGCGGGCCGCCTCTACATGCGCGACCTGTCCCCGTACCTGACCACGTTCTTCGTCCGGCTCGGCGTCCCCCCCAACCCGATCACCTACCTGATGATGGCCTTCGGCGTGCTCGCCGGGGTCGTGGTCGCCTTCGGCGGCCTGTGGTCGGCGATCGCGGCGGCGCTGTTCGTGCAGGTGTACCTGCTGCTGGACTGCTCCGACGGCGAGGTGGCCCGCTACACCGGACGCACCAGCGTGGCCGGGATCTACCTGGACCGCATCGGCCACTACGTGTCCGAGATCGCGCTCCTCGTCGGCCTGGGCGTGCGCGCCCAGGGCGAGTGGGAGGCGGGCGGCTGGGTGATCCTGGGCATGGCCGCGGCGATCGGCGTGGCGCTCATCAAGGCCGAGACCGACAACGTGGTGGTGGCGCGCGCCAAGGCGGGCCTGCCCGAGAAGGTCTCGGACGAGGCGATGCGTCCGCGCTCGTCCGGCCTGAGCCTGGCCCGCCGCCTGGCCTCGGCGCTGATGGTGCACCGCCTCATCCAGGCCGTGGAACTGTCCCTGATCGTCGTGGTGGCGGCCGTGGTGGACGCCTTCCTCGGCGACCTGGCGGCCACCCGGCTCCTGGTCGCGGCGTGCGCCGCGGTGGGCGTGCTGATGAGCTTCGCGCACTTCGTGAGCGTGCTCGCCTCACGCCGCCTCGAATAGCGCGGACAGTTCGGGCGCACCCGGCCCGAACCGGTTCGGAGCGCCACGAACGACGCGCCGATGACGTTGACGTCACGAACGGGGCCGTGCAGGTTACCCTGTCCACGGTCCCGTCCACCTTCCCTTTATTCTTTCGTTAGTCTGTTCCTGCGATCGTTGGCCGTGTGTCAACCTTGCAGTAACACCTCGTCCACTGAACGGTCGCAACCATGGCCACACCCGTGATTCCGTCCTCACCGAGCCCGGAGAAGCCGGAGGTGACGGTCTCCCCAGCGCCCAGAGCCGAACGGAGCCGCCCCCAGGTGTCCGCGCCCACCCTGTCCTGCGTCCTGTTGACGATGGGCAACCGTCCCGCCGAGCTGCGCCGGGCCATCACCAGCGTGTTCGAGCAGGAGGACGCGGACGTCGAGGTCGTGGTCGTCGGCAACGGCGCGGACCTGCCGGAGCTGCCCGAGGGCGTCACCCGGGTCCGCCTGCCGGAGAACGTGGGCATCCCCGAGGGGCGCAACCACGGGGTGCGCGCGACCAGCGGAGACATCATCCTCTTCCTGGACGACGACGGCTGGTACCGCTCCAGGGACCTGGCCCGCCACGTGCGCGAGCGCTTCGCCGCCGACCCGTCGCTGGGCGCGCTGTCCTTCCGCATCGCCGACCCCGACGGCGGCCCCGACCAGCGCCGCCACGTGCCGCGCCTGCGCGTGGGCGACTCCCGCAAGTCGAGCGTGGTGACCACGTTCCTGGGCGGGGCGTGCGCGATCCGGCGCACCGCCTTCGAAGCCGGGGGCGGGCTGCCGGGCGACTTCTTCTACGCGCACGAGGAGACCGACCTCGCCTGGCGGATCATGGACGCGGGCTACGGGATCGAGTACGACGCCGACGCGGTGATGTACCACCCGGCGGTGGCGCCGACCCGGCACGAGAACTTCTACCGGCTCAACGCCCGCAACCGGGTGTGGCTGGCCCGCCGCAACCTGCCCTGGCCACTGGCGGCGGCCTACCTCGGCACCTGGGTGGGGCTGACCGTGCTGCGCGAGCGCGACCGCGACGCCCTGCGCTCGTGGTTCGGGGGCTTCCGGGAGGGCTGGCGCGAGGAGGCCGGTCAGCGCACCCCGATCAGCTGGTCGACCGCGTGGAGGATGACCCGCGCCGGACGCCCGCCGATCATCTGAGCCCCCGGCCGACCCCGGCGGCGGGCCGTGCCCGCCGCAAGCCCCGCCGCCGGGCGCAGCAGCACCAACCGCGTTTCGCGCATCCGATGGTGATGATCAGCGAGCGCCAGGCCGAGGTCGAGGATCGGGCGGTGCCCGGCCACCGGGAGGGCGACTTGATCATCGGCTCCGGCGGCGCCTCTCCATCGGAACCCTGGCGGAGCGCTCGACCCGGTACACGATGCTGCTGCACCTGCCCCACGGGCGTAGCGCCGAGCAAGTGCGCGATGCCCTGGCCGCGACGGTCCAGACCCTGCCTCGGCATCCGGCGCGCTCGGTGGCCTGGGACCAGGGCTCGCAGATGGCTGCTCACCGGGCGTTCACCACCACCACCACCGACATCTCGGTCTACTTCTGCGGCCCGGCCAGCCCCTGGCAGCGGGGCTCAACGAGAACACGAACGGCCTGTTGCGCCAGTACTTCCCCAAGGGCACGGACCTGCCGGTGCACTCACTCGAGCACCTGGAGGCGGTGGCGGTCCAGCTCAACGGGCGCCCACGCAAAACGCTCGGCTGGCTGGGATACCCCAGCCGAGCGCCTCGCTAAGCTGCTCCAAGCGAGCAACTAATTATCGGTGTTGCAACGACCACTAGAACCCAAGCGGGTGCGCGGCCGGCCCCTCTCGCGTGTGTGCGCCAAACGGCGGGCGGGGGCTCGGTGCGGTGTCGGAAAACTGTTGCCGCTTGACAATAGTTGACTCTGGCGGCATTGTTTTCGGTTGGGAAGTCCGTCCCGAGGCAGCGGCTGCCCAGGGCAGGGCGGGTGCGCCGGGTTCCACCGAAGCGCGGCGCCGGACCGCCCGCCCGGTCCGCGCCGGTGGCTCAGGCCGTACGGAAGTCCGGCTGTTCGGAGCTGTCGGAGCGTTCCTCGGAGCGGCTCGCCGCCTCGCGGAAGGACATGAGCCCTTCCAGGAGCATCACCCGCTTGCGCGGGGGCATGCGGGCGATGACCTCGTTGAGTTCGGCCTCCCTCCGGGCTCTCAGGTCGCGCAGGAAGGTCCGGCCGCTCTCGCTCAGCCAGAGCCTCAGTTCGCGACGGCTGTTCGGACTCGGCGTCCGGTTCACGAAGCCGACCGCCTGGAGGCGGTCGCATAGCCTGCTGACGGATGGAGGGGTGGAACCCAGGCGCTCGGTCACCGTACGCAGGTTCACGCCGTCCTCCTCCTCGAGGATGAAGAGGACCTTGAGCTGCGGAGGAGAGACCGGTGAGGAGGCGACCTCACGGCCGCGCCCCCAGAGCACTTCCATGAGTTCGGTGACGGTGGAGGCCGCACGGGCTGCTTCGGCTGTCGGTTCCTGCGATTCAGGACTCACTTTCCACTCTCACACGTCGCGTCCGTGAGCTGTACCCATCCGGCATCGGAAATGGGGTAACTCTACGACCATAACGGAACGCCCCGTTCCGCGCCCGCCGACCGTACCCGTGCCGGTGTGCGGGATACTTCTCCAATCGGCACAGAAAACACAGGTCGTTCCAGTGAACAGATACGAGACCGTAGCCCGGTCCCTTCGCGAGGCCCAGCCGTACCGGCTCATGACGGTCCTCCGCGCGGTCCTCTCCGAGGGCTACGCGGTGGCGTCCGCCGAGCTCTTCCTCGCTGACTACGGACTCAAGGTACTCTGCCACGTCCCCGACTCGCCTGGCGAGTACGCGGTCGAGCACTCCGTCTTCAACAGCGTCGTGGGCAGGGTCTTCGGCGCCCAGGAGACCTTCGTCGAGGACAGCTTCGGCACCGAGGGCGTCACCGTCCACCTGCCGGTGAGCGCCCGCGGCGACCGGCTGGGCGTTCTCACCGTCGAACTGAATGCGAACGACTGCCCCGCGGACGTGCTCGCCGATCTGGAGAGGATCGCCACGCTGCTCGGTCACGAGATCCTCGTGGCCGAGCGCGACACCGACGTCTACCGGGCGCTGCGCCGCAGGGACCGCCTCACCCTGGCCGCCGAGATCCAGTGGGACCTGCTGCCGGGCCGGGGCTTCGAGTGCCCCGAGTACAGCATCGGCGCCCAGCTCGAACCGGCCTACTCCATAAGAGGTGACAACTTCGACTGGGCGGCCGCGCCGGACCGGCTCACCCTGGGCGTGACCAACGGCATGGGCGAGGGCATCGACGCCTCGCTGCTCACCAGTCTCGGGGTCAACGCCCTGCGCAACGCCCGCCGCGGCGGTATCTCGCTCGCCGACCAGGTCGCCCTGGCGGACAAGGCCGTCTACGCCCACTACCGGGGGCAGCGCTACCTTGACGTGCTCCTGCTCTGCTTCGATCTGGACACAGGGGAGGTGCAGGCGGTCGACGCCGGATCACCCATCCTCTACCGCCTGCGCGGCGACCGGGTCGAGCAGGTCCCCTTCGAGGCCCAGCTCCCGATGGGCATGGCCGAGGACACCGTGTACACCGCGGAGAGCTTCCGTGTCGAGCCCGGAGACCGGCTGGTGTTCGTCAGCGACGGCGTGTTCGACGCCAAGGGGCCGTCCGAGGGGGAGAGCTTCGGAACCCGGGCCCTGACCCTGGCCATCCTGGCCACCAGGCTCGTGCCCAGTTCGTCCGTCCCCCAGGAGGTCCTGCGCCACCTGGCCGACTACCAGGACGGGACAGAGTCCGCCGACGACACGCTGGTGGTATGCCTGGACTGGCGGGGCCGGAGCGAACCGGAGTAGGCACGGCGCCCCCTTCGGTCCCCGTTCCCACCAGTCCTCCATCTGGTAGACAATTGCCACGCGGCAAACAACGTACTGACCCCTTCCAGCGACCCGCAGGACCACGAGGAGATGTATGACTGACGGAGCATCCGACCACTCAGGGTCGGGCGCGCGGATCGTGTCCGCCTTCCTCCGGCGCCGCAGGGAGCAGATCGCCCAGCGCTGGGCCGACCTGCCCCTCTTCCAGACGGTGTTCACCGTCACCCGGGACGAGGCCGTCGAGGCGTGCCACGCCGTCGTGGACTCCCTCGCGGTGGTCGCCGAGAGCGGGCGCGTCGACGACCTGGAGGCCCCCGGCTTCCACCCCGTCCGCGAACAGCTCGTCGCCATGACCGCCTCGCGCGCGAGGTCGGGCCTGTCGACCGCGCAGGTCGACCGCGAGGTCAGCGTCCTGGGCGAGGCCGCGATGGAACTGCTGGTCGCGGAGGCCCCCGGAACGGGCCCCGAGGAGCTGTGCGACATCCGAGTCCAGCTCCTCACCCTGTTCGCCACCCTGCGGGTCATGGTCGTCGAGAGCATGCTCCAGGAGAACCAGGAGATCATCCAGCGCCAGCGCCAGCAGCTCCTGGAGATGGCGACCCCGGTCGTCAAGCTCTGGGACCGCCTCGTCGCCGTGCCGCTGATCGGCATGCTCGACAGCGCCCGCAGCCAGGTGGTGATGGAGAACCTCCTGGAAGCCATCGTCGAGCACAAGGCCACCATCGCCATCCTGGACATCACCGGAGTGTCCACGGTGGACTCGCTCGTGGCCCAGCACCTGATGAAGACCGTCGCCTCGGCGCGGCTCATGGGAGCAGAGTGCGTGATCTCGGGCATCCGCCCCGCCATCGCCCAGACCATCGTCCAGCTCGGCCTGGACCTGGGGCCGGTCACCACCAGGGCCAGCCTGGCCGACGCTCTGGAGTGGGCCCTGGAGCGGCGACAGAGCAAGGCGTCGTCCGTCAAGGGCCCCGAGAGCTGATTGGAAAGGTACGTGACCAGCCCTCCCACCATCCCGGTCCTCGACATCGGCGGACTGCTGCTCGTGAGCATCCAGGGAGAACTCCCCGACGAGGCCGCGGTGGACCTCCAGAACGACGTGACCGCCGCGGTGTCCGACACCGGTTCGCGCGGACTCATCATCGATATCAGCTCGCTCGACATGGTCGACTCCTTCCTCGCACGGGTCCTCGCCGAGGTGGCCGCCTCCTCTCGGCTCCTCGCGGCCAGGACCGTCCTGGTCGGCATGCGCCCGGCGGTGGCCATCACCCTGGTCGAGCTCGGTCTGACCCTGCCGGGCATGGACACCGCCCGGACGGTCACCGAGGCGGCGGCCAGCTTCGGGGTCACCATCGAACGCAGGGAACACCCGGAGCGGGGCGCGACGTGAGCCAGGCCTCCGCGGAGCCGATCCACGTGCCCATCCGCAGGGACACCGACCTGACGATGGTCCGTCAGCAGGTTCGTGCCTTGGCACAGCAGACCGGATTCGGCCTGGTACAGCAGACCAAGCTCGTGACCGCGGCCAGTGAGCTGGCCCGCAACACGCTCCTGCACGGCGGGGGCGGATCCACCGAGATCCGCGTGGTGCACGGCCAGACGGGACAGGGCTTGCGCGTGTCCTTCGTCGACTCCGGGCCGGGGATCCCCGACGTGGACACGGCCCTGACCGACGGCTACTCCACCGCGGGCGGCCTGGGTATGGGCCTGAGCGGCTCCAAGCGCCTCGTGCAGGAGTTCGAGATCGAGAACCTTCCCGAAGGGGGGACCAGGGTCACCATCACCTCCTGGGCCGATCCCTACGGACGCGGAGCCCGATGACCAGGGTCTGGGACCTGGCGGTCACCGACGCCACGCACGTGTCCGAGGCGGCCGGGGCCGTCCGGAAGGCCGCGCTCGGCCTCGGTCTGGACAGGGCCGCGGCGGACGCCGCGGCACTCGCCGCGTCCGAACTGGCGACCAACATGTGCAGGTACGCCGGCGGCGGGCGTCTGGTGGCGGAGGAGGCCAGGGAGCCCTGGGGAACGGCCCGGGCCCTGCAGATCCTCGCGCTGGACCACGGTCCCGGCATCCCCGACCTCCCGCGCGCCATGCGGGACGGCTTCTCCACGTCCGAGGACTCCCTGGGCTCGGGGCTCGGCGCGTGCGCGCGCGCCGCCGACTTCTTCGAGGCCCAGAGCAGTCCGGGCAGGGGGACGGTGGCAGTGGCGAGGTTCGCCCGGCCCGCTGAACGCGACCTGTTCACCTCGCGCGCCGCCACGGGCGGGATCCACGTCCCCCTGGGCGGCTACAAGCTCTCCGGAGACGCCCTCGCCTTCCGCAGCGGCGCGGGTCTGCGCACGGTCATGCTCGCGGACGGACTCGGACACGGCGAGGCCGCCGCGGAAGCCGCCGACGTGGCCTCGCGTTTCGTCACGGGCAGCAGGGGGGGCTCCCCCGACATCCTGTTGCGCGGACTGCACGAGGCCCTGCGGCGCACGCGCGGGGCGGCCGTGGCGATCGTCGAGATCGACGAGCCCCGGGGCCGCCTCACCTTCTGCGGGGTCGGCAACATCGGTGCGCGCCTGTACCGGGACGGGCGCTGGGAGACACTGCTCTCCCGGCCCGGGATCGTCGGGGCCTTCTCCCTGCGCACGCCTGTCCCGGTACGGAGGGGGTGGTCCCCGGGGGACATGCTCATCCTGCACAGCGACGGTGTGCCGAGCCGATGGAAGCCCGAGGGCGTCGAGGCCCTGTCCGGCCACGACGCCGCGGTCGTGGCCGGAGTGGTGTTCCGGGACTCCGGCAGCGCAGCCCGTCCGCTGCGCGACGACACCAGCGTCGCCGTGGTCACGCACACCGTACGCCCTGACAGGGGAGGACGATGACGCAACCGCTGCTCGACCTGCGGGTCCGCGGCGCGGTCGACGCGGCGCGCGCACGCGCGGCCGTGGCGCGCGTGCTCGACGCCGCGTGCGCCGGGGACGAGGCCGAACTGGAGTTCCTGGACGACGCCTCCTCGTGGGCGCTGCGCGCGGCGGGGCCCGGCGGCCCGGCCGCGCTGGCGGTGGACCTGTCCGAGGACGGGCTCGTGCTGCGCGCCACCGTCCGCGACGGCGCGGGAGAGAGCCGGTGGCAGTCCGACCTGCCCCTCCGCGAGCCCCTCGAAGCGGGAGCCGCGGCGGGCGGGGGCCCCGGGGGAGCCGACGCCGAACTCCTGGCGGAGGAACTGCTGCGCACCTCCGAACGCGCGGGGAGGGTGGCCGCCGTCGCGGCCGAACGCGCACGCGAGCTGGCGTGGCACCAGCGCGAGCTGGAGGAGACCAACCAGGGCGTGCTCGCCCTGCACGCGGAGCTCGCCGAGGCCAGCGACGAGCAGCGCAGACTCCTGGCGGCCGAGCGCTCGGCCCGGGACCAGGCCGAGGCCGCCCGCAACAGGCTCACGTTCCTCTCCACGGCCAGCGCGCGGCTCATGACCTCCCTGAACCAGGCGGAGATCTTCGCCCGCCTTCGGGACCTGCTCGTGCCCGAGCGCGCCGACTCCGTCGAGGTGTGGCTCACCGACGAGGACGGCGGCCTGTGCGACTCCCAGGAGCGTGAGGCCGCCGTGCCGGAGACGGTGCTCCTGGCCGCGGCCCGGCGGCACCCGACGGACGCCCTGGCGGAGGAGGGAGAACTCGCCCTTCCCCTGATCACGGGGTCGGGCCTGCTCGGGGTGCTGCTGTTGCGCCGCGCCGACCCCCTGGACGCCGACGACGAGGTCGTGCTGGTCGAACTCTCGCGCCGGGCGGCGGCCTCGCTGGACAACGCGCGCCGCTTCGAGCGCGAGCGCGACACGGCGGCCACCCTCCAGCGGGCCATGCTCACCGAGCTGCCCGAGACCCCGGGGATGGAGATGACGGCCCGCTACCTGCCCGCCACGCGCGGGATGAACGTGGGCGGCGACTGGTACGACGTCTTCTCACGGGGCGACGGCGAGTTCATCGGCGTGGTCGGCGATGTCACCGGGCACGGCATCCACGCCGCGGTGATGATGGGCCAACTGCGCACGGCCCTGCGCGCGTACGCGCTGGAGGAGCGCAGCCCGGCCGTGCTGCTGGAGCGCCTGCACGGGCTGCTGTGCCACCTCGAACCGGACCTGTTCGCGACCGCGGTCATCGTGCGATTCCGGCCGGGGGACCCCGAGGTGGTGATGGCCGGGGGCCGGGCACCCGCCGCCGCTGTGGCGCGACGGCGAGGGCCGGGCGGAGGCGGTCCCCCTGTCGGCCGGCGGCATGCTCGGCCTGCCGGTGGAGCTGACCTACACCGACCACACCGTCGAACTGCCTCCGGGCGCCGCGCTGCTGCTGTACAGCGACGGCCTGATCGAGCGGCGCGGGGAGTCCATCGACGACGGGATCGCGCGCCTGGTGGAGGGCTTCGGGGGGCCGCCGTACTGGCGGGACGGCCCGGACAGGGCGGCCGACGACCTGCTGGACGTCATGGTCAAGTACCAGGACTGCGACGACGACGTGTGCCTGCTGGTCTTCCTCGCCGCCGAACGGGACGGGTAGCGGCTGCCCGGGTCAGCGCGCGCAGAGGGTGCCGGGCGCCCCCTCGGCGCCCGGCCCTCCGACACGCTGTCCCGTCCGGCGGCCGTGCGCCCCCTCGGGTCCGGCGGCCGACGGGAACGCCGGTCAGACCTCGGTGACGACCTCGTCGTACTCAAGGCGCGGCAGGCGGTCGAACCAAGCGTCCGGGCCCGGCCTGCCCACGTTCATGACCACCAGGGGCCGCAGCGTGGAGTCCTCGCCGAAGAACTCGCGGCGCACGCCCTCGGCGTCGAAGCCGGTCATCGGCCCGGCCGCCAGGCCGGCCGCGCGCACGCCCAGGAGCAGGTAGCCGATCTGGAGGAACGCGTTCTGCAGGGCCGTGCTCTCGCGGGCCTCGACGGGCATCCCGGAGAAGTTGTCCCGGGCGTCGGGCGCGACGGGGAAGGTCTTCGGGAAGTGCTCGTGGAAGTCGGAGTCCGCGGACAGGATCAGGGTGAGCGGCGCCGTCGAGGTCTTGGGCGCGTTGTTGCCCGCCATGTGCGGCACGAGGCGCTCGCGGGCCGCGGCCGAGCGGACCACCGTGACTCGCAGGGGTTGGTTGTTCATGGCGGTGGGCCCGTACTTGACCAGGTCGTGGATCGCGCGGACCTGCTCCCCGGTCACCGGCTCGTCGGTGAAGCTGTTGGCGGTACGGGCGTCCCGGAAGAGCAGGTCCTGGGCCGCCTTGTCGAGTACCAGCGCGTCGGTCATGTGTTTCCTCGGTCGTGCTCGTGGTGTGGCGGGGGGCCGTGCGGAGTCGGCTCCGACACGGACCACAACACTTGTTGACGAGGAAGATATTTCCTAGAGAGCTTGAAGTGGGGTCAATCATGCACGGGAGTGCGCTGACGACCCCGCGGGGGCGGCACCACGTGCAGCGGTTCGCCCGAGGCCTCGCCCGCCCACGCCTCCAGGCGTTCGACGAACAGGCGCGCCTGGACCGGCCAGTGGAAGGAGGACCGCGCGATCCGGTGCCCGGTGCGCGCCAGCTCGCGGCGCAGTTCCGCGTCCCGGCGCAGACGCAGCACCGACTCCGCCGCGGCCGACACGTCGCCGAACGGCACCACCAGGCCCGAAGGGCCCTCCGGGCGGCCGGTCACCAGTTCCTGCGCCATCGGGTTGGGCGTGGTCACCACCGGCAGGCCGTGCGCCATGTACTCAACGACCTTGGTCGGCATCGAGTGCCGGTAGTTGGGCGTGTCGTGCAGCAGGCTCAGCCCCGCCATGGCGCCCGCGCAGATCCTCAGCGCCCGGTCGTTGGGCACGAACCCGTACCAGTGCAGGACGTCCTCCTGCTGGGCCCCGCGCAGCAGCGGCCGCACCCCGGCGTCGGCGCCGCCGATGACCTCCAGGCGCACGCCGTGCGGGCGCAGCATGCGCCCCAGCTCCACCAGTTCGCGCGCCCCGCGCGCCTCGGACACCTGGCCCAGGTACACGATCCGGTCGTCGCCCGGTCCGCGCGCCGGGAACTCCGGCACGTCGGTGGTGTTGGGCACGACCGGGTGCTCCATGCGGAACCGGGAGCGGTACCCCTCCTCGGCCAGCATCAGCCGCATCCGCCGCTCCGCGTGCCGCTCGAAGGAGCGCACCACCGTGCCCAGCGGGCGCCGCAGCGACCGGGGCACCCACGCCTTGGTGAGCAGGGCCGCCGCCGTGTCCTCGTGCACGTCCCACACCGTCACCGGGCGTGTGGACGGCAGGGCCAGCAGGAGTTCGGGGTCGTGGAAGAGGAGCAGGTCGGCCAGGGGCGCCTGCTCGGCCAGGACCGCGCGGGCGGCGCGCAGCGAGGCGAGCCGCTCGCGCCCCGAGGCGCGCGGCACGTCAACCGAACGCAGCTCCGACCACGGGGTCACCCCGCACTCGCGGAACGGCGCCACATAGGTCACGCTGTGTCCGGCGTCCAACAGGGCGCGGATCTGCCGGTGCAGGATCCGCGCGTCCTCCGGGTGGTGCACCACCGTGGCCACGAGCGCGTGCATCGAGTTCACCTACCTGTCGCCGTCTGAGGCCCTCTCGGGCGGATCGGCCTGACCGCTCCTGCCGGAGCGGTGTCAGCTCTTCGTCACGGTATTCAACGGGAAAGACGCGCCGAGGAAAGCCCGGTGGCCGCACGGAGTGCAGCGGGTGAACCTTCGGCCGGGGGAAGGTGAACGCCGAAGGGCACGCCGATGAACGCTGTGTGCTCGCGGATCGGCGTGCCCTTCGGGACCGGTTGCTCAGCTCACAGGACCTCGACGCCCTCCCGCGTGACGTGGCGCCTTACCTGCGAGGGGACCGCGGAGTCCGTCTCGGGGTCGGGGCGGCGCAGTACGCCCCGGGTGTCCAGGAGCAGCCGCGCGTACTCCTCCAGCCGCTTGGGCCGGTACTCGGTGTGGTCGGTGAGCAGGATGGTCAGGTCGGCCCCGGCCAGTGCGCGGTCCAGGTCGGTGGACCTGGGCACGTCCACGCCGTCGACCTGCCAGGACTCCACGTGCGGGTCGTGGTAGGTCAGCGTGGCGCCCTTGGCGGCCAGCTTGCGCGCCACCGGCCGGGCCGGGGACTCGCGCTGGTCGGCGATGTCGGCCTTGTAGGTGACGCCCAGCAGCAGCACCTTGGAGCGCGACAGCGCCAGACCGGAGTCGTTGAGCAGCTCCTGCGCCCGCTGGATGACGTAGGAGGGCATGCGGCCGTTGATCTCCTGGGCCAGCTCCACGAACCGGAACGGGTAGCCGAGGGTCTTGACCTTGTACGACAGGTAGTTCGGGTCGATGGGGATGCAGTGGCCGCCCACACCCGGACCCGGGTAGAAGGCCTGGAAGCCGAACGGCTTGGTGGCCGCCGCGGCGATGGAGTCCCACAGGTCCACGCCCAGCTCCTGGCAGAAGATGGCCATCTCGTTGACCAGGGCGATGTTGACGTGGCGGTAGGTGTTCTCCAGCAGCTTGGCCATCTCCGCCTCGCGGGTGCCGCGCGCCCGCACCACCGTGTTCACGAAGGCGCCGTAGAACTCCGCCGCTGCCTGCCCGCACTCCTGCGTCAGGCCGCCGACCACCTTGGGCGTGTTGGCCACGCCGAAGGTCGGGTTGCCGGGGTCGATGCGCTCGGGCGAGAAGGCCAGGTGGAAGTCGGCGCCCGCGACCAGGCCGGACCTCTCCAGCAGCGGGCGGACCACCTCCTCGGTGGTGCCGGGGTAGGTGGTCGACTCCAGGATGACCAGGGTGCCCGGCCGCAGTTGGGCGGCGATCGACTCGGCCGCGGACGTCACCGCGCCCAGGTCCGGGCCGCCCTCCGCCGACAGGGGCGTGGGCACGCAGATCACGATGGTGCGCGTGGCGGACAGGCAGGCCGGGTCGGTGGTCGCGGTGAAACCGCGGTCCAGCATCCCGCGCACGTCCTCCGCGGAGAGGTCGTCCACGTGCGAGACGGCGCTGTTGAGCCCGTCGACGACGCGGCTGCTCACGTCCAGACCGGTGACCTTCAGGCCGGCGGACACGGCCTCGGCCGCCAGCGGCAGGCCGACGTAGCCGAGGCCGAGAACGACGAGGTCGCTGACCGCGCCGGCGGTCTGCTCGGAGACAAGGGCTGGGTTGGAGGCTGCGGCATCCACTCGTGGTCACACTCGCATTCATCTCGTGAACGGGCGTAAATAGCGGGAACTGCCATTGCTCAGTGCGTTAGACGTCTGAGTGTAGGCACGTGTTGTCCACACTTACGGGTTCTGGCCTGGTTCGGTCATTTCGCGAATCCGAACCCGATACGCCTGGTTGTAGCGGTATGCGGCCTCGGCCCAGGTGCGGTCGCTGACGAGATCGCGCCCCGCGCCACCGTAGGAGATCCGCTTTTCACGACTGTAAGCGAGTTTTGTCAGCACATCGGCTAGGGTCGCCGATTCGCCTGCCGGAATTAACTCTCCTGTCACTCCCGGTTCCACGATCTCTCGCAACGCCGGAAGATCACTGGCCACCACCGGAAGCCCGCCGGCCATGGCCTCCACGGGTTTGAGCGGGGTGACCAGACGGCACACCCGCTCGTCGCGCCTGGGCACCGCGAACACGTCCAGCGCTGCGTGGTGGTCGCGCACCCGCGCGGCCGGGACGCGGCCGGTGAAGTGCGCGGCCCCCTCCAGACCCAGCGAGTCGGCCAAGGAGCGCAGGGCGGGCAGCTCGGGGCCGTCCCCCACCACCAGGGCGTGCGCCGCCCCACCGCGTTCGCGCATCAGGGCCACCGCCTCCAGCAGGGTGTCCAGGCCCTCGTAGCCGAAACAGCTGGTGGTGGTGCCCACCACGAAGTCCTCACCGCCGATCCCCAGCTCGGCGCGCACCCCGGCGCCCGGCGGCAGCGGGGCCAGGAAGGAGGCGTCCACCGCGTTGGGCACCACCAGCAGGCGCTCGCGCGGCACGCCGCGCGCCTCGATGTCGGCGCGCATCGCCTCGCCCAGGGTGACCACCAGGTCGGCGGCCAGCATGCACTCGGTCTCGCTCGCGCGCTCGGCCCGGTAGAAGGCGTCGTCCACGCTGCGCGAGGGGTCGCGCGAGAGCCAGGACTCCTCCAGGAAGCCCCGGACCTCGTAGACCACCGGCAGGTCGAACCTGCGGCCCAGCTCCAGGGCCAGGCGGGCGTTGTGGTGGTTGCTCGCGGCGTGCAGCACGTCGGGCCGCAGCGCCTCCACCAGCTCCGAACCCAGCCGCACCCCCGCGGCCAGCTCACGGGCTGCGTCGGCGGGCGCGGTCCAGGGCAGGAGCCGGTGGTAGGGGACGCCGTCCACCCGCACCAGCGTGCGCGGGTCGGGAACGCCCTTGACCAGGGGGTACCCCGCCCTGGTGACCACGTGCACGTCCATCCCGGCCTCGCGCTGGGCGACCGCGATCTTGTGGGTGCGCTGGGTGTAGCCCGCGTTGGTGTGCGGCAGCGCGTTGGTCACCAGGTGCAGCACCCGCAGACCCGCTCCGGGTGACGCCGGGTCCCCGGCCACACGCCACCGTTCACCCTCCGACGCCTCCGGTCGCCGAGCGTTCACCGTGGCGTCGGGCGGCGTTCGTGGATCGCGGGTTAACGTGATGGCGTGACGGTCGGGCGACGTGGACGGGGACGCGGCGACAGCGCGTCCCGTGGCCAGGGCAGTCCGATGCTCCGCGGCCTCTCGAAGGGCGCCCTCCGGAAGCTGTTCGACCAGCTCCCGGGCGGTGGCCGCGTCTCCCGCCGCCAGGCAGGACGCCACCAGGCGGCCCACCCGGCGGGGGGAGGCACCGCTCGCCGCGGCGAGCACCGCCTCGCGCGCGTCCGCGCGCCGGCCCTGGTCCCACAGGGCGTAGGCGCGGGCGCGGCCGCCCGCCCGGGAGGCCAGGGCGCGCACCGCGCGCCGGGGCGGACCGGGCGTCAGCCGCAGCGCCAGCAGCGGCAGCCGGGCCGGTTCGGCCCGCAGGTGTCGCCAGGCCAACGAGAGGGTGAACGTCGCCGCCCGCGGCCAGCGGGCGCGCGAACGCGGAACCTGGGATTCGGAAGCTTGGGTGTCATGCACGGTCAGTCACACAACCACGCGGACGTGACCGTGCGGTGACACCACGGCGACACGGACGGGACGGCTCGGGCAAGGAACGCCGCCGGACCACACCAGTCCCGCCGGTCACGGCGGGAACACCACCCCAACAGAAGGAAACGTGAGAGCCGTGGCAACGAGTGCCCCCCTGGGGAGCCAGGACACCGGGATCGTGCACGTCGTCGGCGCGCGCCCCAACTTCGTCAAGGCAGCGCCCGTGGTCTCCGCCCTGCGCGGACGGGGCGCGCACCAGGCGGTCGTGCACACCGGCCAGCACTACGACGACCGCATGTCCGCGGTGTTCTTCCGCGACTTGGGCCTGCCCACCCCCGACGTCGACCTCGGCGTCGGCTCGGGCTCCCACGCGGCCCAGACCGCCGCGCTCATGGTGGGCCTGGAGAAGGAGTTCACCGGGCGCAGGCCCGGCATGGTGGTCGTCTACGGAGACGTCAACTCCACCGTGGCCGCGGCCCTGGTCGCCGCCAAGCTGCACGTCCCCGTCGCCCACGTGGAGGCTGGGCTGCGCTCCTTCGACAACACCATGCCCGAGGAGATCAACCGCCGCGTCACCGACCAGCTCAGCGACGTGTGCTTCGCCACCAGCCCGGAGGCCGTCGGCCACCTGGCCGCGGAGGGCGTCCCGCCCTCCCGCGTCCACCTGGTCGGCAACCCCATGATCGACACCCTCCTGGGCAACCTCGACCGCTTCGACGCCGGCGCCCTGCGCGAGCGCCTGGACCTGCCCGAGCGCTACGTCGCCGCCACCCTGCACCGGCCCGCGAACGTGGACGACCCCGACACCGCCGCCCGCCTCGCCGAGCGCCTGCACGAGATCGCCGACCTCACCGACGTGGTCATGCCCGTGCACCCTCGCGGCAAGGCCGCCTTCGACCGGGCCGGACTCGGCGACCACCCGCGCGTGCGGCTCCTCGAACCCCTGGGCTACCTCGACTTCGTCGCGCTCACCCGCGGCGCCGCCGCCGTGGTCACCGACTCCGGCGGCGTCCAGGAGGAGACCACGGTCCTCGGCGTCCCCTGCCTGACCCTGCGCCCCAACACCGAGCGCCCCGTCACCATCACCCACGGCACCAACCAGCTCGTCACGGAGGCCGACCTCCTCCAGGCCGTCACCAAGGTCCTGCACGGGCGCAGCCCGGAGCGGATCGGCGACACCCCGCCCCTGTGGGACGGTCGCGCCGGGGAGCGCATCGCCTCCGTGCTCACCCAGTGGTCGAGGTGAACCCGATGACACACGAACACCGCGCACCCGTTCCCGCACCGAGGAACGCCAGCGCGCGGGAACGCGCCGTACGGGGCGCGGTCCCGGTCCAGGCACGCGGGGCGCGCCGAAGAGCGGCCCCGATTCCCCCGCAGCGGTCCAGGTGATCCACCATGGCACACGTCCCTCCAACCGTCCCGCACCCCAGGGGCCCCGCCGGGTCCGCGACACGCCTGGCCAAGGGCATCCGCACCCGGCCGGGAGCTCGTAGGGTGCACCGCACGTGGCAGTCGGACCCGACGCACGGCGCGGTGGTTTCGCCGAACCGAACCGAACACAAGGTGGCAGACCGTGAAACGGCGTGAACAGAGCCAGACCGAACAGCTCCGCCAGGCGCTGGCCGAGCGCGAGGCCCAGCTCCAGGAGGCGCGCAGCCGGCTCGCCGCCCTGGAGGGTTCCACTTCGCTCCAGGTGGGCAAGGCGCTCACGGCCGCCGCCAAGCGCCCCGGCCGGTCCCTGGTCAAACTCCCCCGTGACCTCTACCGCCTCTGGCGCAGCAGCGGCAACACCCAGCACACCGAGCGCCGCCGCCGCGGCGGCGCCGAGCCGGTCCGCTCCTTCGACGCCGAGCGCCAGGAGTCGCGCCTGCTCACCGGACTGAGCGGCGGCAGCGAGGACCTGCTGGTCATCGCCACGGTCGTCGGTCCCTCCATCGCGGAGGCGATCGACCCCTACGTGCGCGCGGTGCCGCTGCGCCCGCACGACGCCCAGATCGTCATGGACGGCGTCGACGTGGACCTGGTCCTGGTCTCGGCCTCGGCCGCCGCCCCCGGTTCGCCGTGGGCGCACGTGGGCGACCCCGCGGCGGCCGACCGCACCCGCGCCCTGCACTGGGTGCTGGAGTCCGCCGCCTCCCGGGGCATCCCCACGGTCCTGCTCGACGACACCCCCTCGCCGCCCGCCCTGCGCGAGCTGGGCTTCGACAGGGTCCACCGCGGCGACGCCGGGGTCCCCCTGCACCTGTTCAACCCCGTGGCCGCCGACCTGACGCCCGGACCCGAGACGGTCTTCGTGCGCGTCCACCGCGAGGAGCCCGTCCCCGACGTCCTCGCCGAGCTGGGGGCGGGCGTGGTGGAGGCGGACTCGCGCGGCCTGGCCGACGCCCTGCGCGCCGCCAACGTCGCCGTCGTGGCGCCCCTGACCGCCGAGGAGCCCCGGCTGTGCAGCCGGGCCCGGGCCTGCGGCACCCGCGCGGTGACAGCGGGGGAGGGCCTGGCCGTTACGGTGCCGCGCATGCGCGCCGAGGAGCCCAGCGCGGCCGAGCAGCGGGGCATGCTCCGTCGGGTCTTCCTGCGCGAGGCCACCCCGGTCCGCCTGGCCGAGATCCTGGACGGCCTGGACTTCCCGCCCGGCACGCCCGGCGGCGAACTGCCCCTGCGCGGCCGGTCCGTGGCCGTCCTGGCCGACCCGGCGGGGGAGGCCGACGCCGACCGGCTCGCCGACGACCTGCTGGCCGCCGCGCTCAGGCCCGCCGAGGTGGTCGTGCCCGGCACGGCCTCCCGCCTGCCCGGTATCCAGCGGCTGCGGGCCGAGGGCGTCACCGTGCGCTCGGTGCGCTTCAACGCCCCTGACACCCCGGAGGAACTCACCCGAGACGAGCCCGGCGTCCGCGTCGGGGAGCCCTGGGCCGCCCTGGCCGAGCGCGCCACCGCGCCGTGGTCGCACCTGTGGACCGCCCCGGTCGGCCGCAGGCGCCTGGCCGACCTGGTGTGCGCGGTGGAGTGCACGGACGCGGACGCGGTCGGTACCGTCGACGTCTTGGCCGCCGAGCCGGGCGAGCACGGCTTCTTCGACCGTCCGGACACCGCGGACCGTCAGTACGTCTTCGTCAGCGCGGTCGTGCCGGAGCTGGTCCGCACCACGCTGCTGAGGCGCGCCTGGGACCCGGCGGAGTGGAACCGCCGCGGCACCCGGCTTCTGGCCCTGGGCCCCGACCACGGCACGGGCGACGACGCGGAGGACCCCGTGTCCGACGCGGCCGACGCCTCGACCGGCGCCGTCGGATGAGCCGTACGGGCAACGAGAAAGCATCCGAAGGGAAGAACGTGAGCACACCGCCTCCGCGCGCACTCCTGTACGGGGACGTGGACCTCAACATCATCGACGGTTCCGCGATCTGGGCGCAGTCGATGGCGCAGGCCCTGGCCGCCGCCGGATGCGAGGTGACCCTGCTGCTGAAGGCGCCCGTGCGCACCGACCGGCTCACCGAGCCGCTCACCAGGGCGCCCGGGGTCCGGCTGCTGCGGCCCTACGAGGACAAGGCGCTGCCCGACCTGGGGCCGAGGGGGCTCACCCCGGAGCAGGCCGTCACCCTCATGACCAGGCACCACGAGCGCAAGCCCTTCGACCTCGTCGTCGTGCGCGGGCGCCGCCTGGCGGGGCTGGCCGCCCAGGAGGAGGCGCTGGCGGGCCGCCTGTGGACCTACCTGACCGACTTCCCGCACAGTGTCGGGGAGCTGACCGCCACCGCCACCGCCGAGCTCACCGAGATCGCCCTGGCCTCGCGGTTCCTGCTCTGCCAGACGGAGGAGCTGCGCGCCTTCCTGGAGTCGACGGTGCCCGCCGCCTGCGGCCGGTCGGTCCTGTTCCCGCCGGTGGTGGTCGTCCCCGAGGAGGTGCGGGCCGAGGGCGGCAACGGCGGCCGGGCCCGCCTGGCCTACACCGGCAAGTTCGCGCCGCGCTGGAACACCCTGGAGATGACCGAACTGCCCGCCGAGCTGGCGCGGCGCGGGGTGGACGCCGAACTGGTGATGATCGGCGACAAGATCCACGCCGAACCCGCCGACTGGGCCAAGAACATGCGCAGGGCCCTGGAGGGCACCCCGAACGTGGACTGGCGCGGCGGGATGTCGCGAGCCGAGGCGCTGGGCCAGGCCGCCGAGTGCGGCTTCGGGCTGTCCTGGCGCGACCCGTCCATGGACGCCAGCCTGGAGCTGTCCACCAAGGTGTTGGAGCTGGGCGCGCTCGGCCTGCCGGTGGTGCTCAACCGCACGCCCATGCACGAGGCCATGCTGGGCGCCGACTACCCGCTCTTCGCCGGGACCGACGTCGCCTCGGTCGCCGACGTGGTGGCCCGAGCCCACGGCGACCGCGCGGTCTACGCGGACGCCGCCGCGCGCTGCCGCGCCGCCGCGGCCGACCACACGCTGGAGCGGGCCGCCGAGCGGCTGCGCGGCTACCTCGCCGACGCCCTGCCGCCCGTCCCCGGGGGCGCCGACCCCGAGCGGCCGCTCAAGGTGGTCATCGCCGGGCACGACATGAAGTTCTTCACCCGCCTGGCCGAGTACCTGGACTCGCTGCCCGGCCTCGACGTGCGCATGGACGAGTGGGAGGGGCTGAGCACCCACGACCAGTACCGCTCCCGTGAGCTGGCCGCCTGGGCCGACGTGGTGATCTGCGAGTGGTGCGGGCCCAACGCGCTGTTCTACTCCAAGTGGAAGCGCCCCGACCAGCGGCTCATCGTGCGGCTGCACCGCTTCGAGCTCTACGCGGAGTGGCCCCGCAAGCTCGACATCGACAAGGTCGACGCGGTGGTGTGCGTGAGCCCCCACTACGCCGACCTGACCCGCGAGATCACCGGGTGGCCCTCCGGGAAGGTGGTCGTGGTCCCCAACTGGGTGGACGACGAGCAGCTCGGCCGCCCCAAGCTCCCCGGGGCCGAGTACTCCCTGGGCATGGTCGGCATCGCGCCCTCGCGCAAGCGGCTGGACCGGGGCCTGGACGTCCTCGCCGAGCTGCGGCGCATGGACCCTCGGTACACGCTCTCGGTCAAGACCAAGCAGCCGTGGGAGTACTGGTGGATCTGGAACCGGCCGGAGGAGCGCGCCTACTTCGAGCGCGTCTACCGGCGGATCCAGCGCGACGAGCGCCTCGCCGCCGGGGTGGTGTTCGACCCCTTCGGTCCGGACGTGGCCACCTGGCTGCGGCGGGTGGGCTTCATGCTCTCCACCAGCGACGACGAGTCCTTCCACCTGGCGCCCGCCGAGTGCGCCGCCTCGGGCGGCGTGCCCGCCCTGCTGCCGTGGCCGGGCGCGGACACCATCTACGACCCGCACTGGATCCACGACGACGCCGTGGCGATGGCCGAGGCCATCCACGCGACCGTCAGCGAGGGGCGGTTCTCCGCCGAGGCCGCGCGCGCACGCGAGGAGGTCACCACCGCCTACGGCCTGTCCCGGGTGCGGTCGCTGTGGAGCGACCTGGTGGTCCGCGGCAGGGCGCCCCGGGCTGAGCACTCCGCCGCGCCCCTCGCGGGGCCCCGGCGCCTACACCGGGCCCGTCATCTTGGACAGGCCCCCCGCGCCCGCGGGCAGGAACAGCGCGAAGGTGGTCGGCTTGGTCTGCACCAGCTCGATCCGGGCCCCCTCGGATTCGGCGATGTGGCGGGCCAGGGCCAAGCCCAGACCGGTTCCGCCCCCGCCGCTCACCTCGCGCTCGAAGATCCGGCCGGACAGGCGCTCGGGCACGCCCTCGCCCTCGTCGCTCACCTCGATGCGCACCGACTGCCCGGTGTCCAGCCGCCGGATGGTGACCGTTCCCGCGCCGTGCTTGTAGGCGTTCTCCACCAGGGTCGCGAGGATCTGCGCCAGGTCGGTGGAGACGGTCATCGCGGTCAGTCCCGTGTCCCCGGTGACCAGCAGCCTGCGCTGGGCGGACTGGAAGACCGGCTGCCACTCCTCCTGGAGGTGGTGCAGGACGGGGTCGATCTCCACCGCCTCCACCTCGGGGTTCTGGCTCTTGCGGGCCCGTCCCAGCAGGCTCTCCACGGTCTCCACCAGGCGCTCGGTCTGGGCCAGGGCGGCCTCGCCCTCCTCACGGACCGCCTGGGGGTTGTCCGCCTCGGCCAGGATCTCCTCCAGGCGCATCGTCAGCGCGGTCAGCGGCGTGCGCAGCTGGTGCGAGGCGTCGGTAGCGAAGTGCCGCTCGGTGGCGATCAGCCCGGCGATACGCTCGGCGCTGCGGTCCAGCACCTCCGCCACCCGGTCGGCCTCCGGTATCCCGTACCGGTGGCCCCACGGCGTGGTCACGCCCGAGCCCAGGCGCTCGGCGGTGGCCGCCAGGTCGAGCAGGGGCAGGGTCAGCCTGCGGGCCTGGAACATCGACAGGCCCACGGCGACGCCGATGGCCAGCAGGGACAGCGACGCGATCCCCATCCAGGCGCGGACCACGCTCTGCTGCACGCTCTCGGCGCTCATCCACACCTCGACGCGCGTGCCCCGGCCGGTGGTCGCGGTGGCCTTGAGCATGCTCGGGGAGTCCGGCGCCTCGGGGTCGAGCGCGGGATCGCCCGCGGTCACCGAGGTGGGCTCCTCCGCCGGGGTGATCCGGATGAAGCGGTGCGGATGGTCGCGGTCGAACTCGCCCAGGTCGAGCTGGCCGTGCAGCTCCAGCATGGTGTCGCTCTCGGCGCCGATCAGCTCCGCCTCGCCCTGGAGCTGGCGGGTGCTCTCGTCGTACACCAGCTTGTACGTGAGCGCGCCCAAGGGCAGCCCGAGCAGCATGACGGCGATGACGGTCACCACCAGGGTGGAGAAAACCATCCGCCTGCGCATGTCACCTCATGTCCGTGCGACCCGGAGGCGACCGACCGGCGCGGGGCGCCCCGAGAGGTCGCGTCAGTCTCGCTCGAACCGGAAGCCCACACCCCGGACGGTCGTGATGTACGACGGCTGGTTTGCGTCGTCCCCCAGCTTGCGGCGCAGCCAGGAGATGTGCATGTCCAGGGTCTTGGTCGAACCCCACCAGTTGGTGTCCCACACCTCGCGCATGATCTGCTCGCGGGTGACCACCTTGCCCGCGTCGCGGACGAGCACGCGCAGCAGGTCGAACTCCTTGGTGGTGAGCTGGAGTTCGCGTTCGCCCAGCCAGGCCCGGCGGGAGTCGTTGTCGATGCGCACGCCGTGCACGACGGGCACCTCGGCGCCGCCCCGGCGCAGCAGGGCGCGCACGCGCGCCAGGAGTTCGGCGAGCCGGAAGGGCTTGGTGACGTAGTCGTCGGCGCCCGCGTCGAGGCCGACGACGGTGTCGACCTCGTCGGCGCGGGCGGTCAGGATGAGGATCGGCGTTCCGTGGCCCTCGGCCCGGAGCCGACGCGCCACCTCGAGGCCGTCCATTTCGGGCAGCCCGAGATCCAGGACCATGAGGTCTATGTCTCCCGCACGGGCACGGTCGAGTGTCTCAACGCCGTTGACGGTCACGTCCACCGTGTAGCCCTCGCGCCGGAGCGCGCGCGCGAGAGGCTCGGAGATCGAGACATCGTCTTCGGCCAGCAAAACGCAGGTCATGTTGCCGATCGTAGGTCCGGGGACGCGCATTTCCCTATTATGCGCGCCGGATGTCCCAAGGTTGGTCGAAAATACGCTAATCACATAACGGGCAAAAGGTTCAATTGGCCATCTTGTTACTTTTCTTTACACTTACATGGTGATAATGGGAAGCTTGCTTCGGGTTCCACGTCGTCCGGATCGCGCCCCCCGGTGAACAGTGTGGTGAATAAAATGGGACGATTCATTGCAAAACGTTTGGTAAGTCGGTGTCAGGACGGCGAGGCGTGGAGCCGAGGCGCCCGTCACCAGTCCCGAGAGCGAGGAGAACGTACGTGAACCCCGACAGTTCGCCGCCGCCGGGTGCGCACCCGCCCCGGGGAGGGCCGCCTCCCCCCGGAGCCGGGCGCCCACAGGGCGCACAGGGTCCGCA
>NZ_LEKI01000110.1:0-20178 GCF_001029525.1 Nocardiopsis sp. RV163
GCCACGGGGCACCGGGGGGCGGCGGGTACTGCCCCTGTGGAGCCTGGTGTGTGTGGTAGGCCTGCTGTTGCCCGTGGGGTTGTGGTGCCTGAGACGGCGGAAACGGCTGCTGTTGGCCGTGAGGCTGTGCCGACTGGGACGGTTGAGGCGACTCCTGCTCTGCGTGCAACTGGGGAGGTTCCTGTGACCCCTGTGACCGCGCTGCCTCATTCCCCTGCTGAGGCTGCTGCTCCTGCGGCTGGGGTGGCTCGTGTTCCCGCGGTTCCTGATGCTCCCGCGATTGCTGGGGCTGAGGATTTCGGGGGGGCTGTTGGGCTTCTCGGGAGTGCTCGGGCTCCCGCGGATCGGGCTGCTGGTCGCTCACAGGACCTCTCCGAACTGCACGGCGAACTCCACTGCCAGGTCCCGGGCCTCTGCGAAGTCGACCGGCTCGGTGCCGGAGGTCCCGGCGTAGGACACCCGCACCAGCAGGTTGTCGGCGGGGAAGGCCAGCTCGGCGGTACCCGGAATCTGGCCGCGCCACACCCGGCCCTCCCCAGCGGGCAGTTCCACGGCCTCTCCGCGCACCGGCGTCAGGGCGGTGTAGGCCTCCCTCGCCTGCTGGGCGCCGGTGACCGGCTCCTCCCCCGCGGTGTCGGTGAACCGGGCGGACAGGTCCAGCCGGAGCACCCCTGCCGGCCCATCGGTCAGACCGGCGGAGGACCACGAGCACATGGTGCTGTCGCCGTCGGCCAGGGGTCCGTGCTCGGAGGACTCCAGGACCGCGCCGGGGACCAGGCCGGTGACGAGCGCGTCCGAGACCACCGCGCACCCGGGCGCCGCGGCGTGGACGTCGCCGCTCTCGGGCACGCCCGGGTCGTCCCCGGCCAGCCACAGTCCGCCGCCGATCGCCACCGCGGACAGCACCACCGTGCCCGCGCCGATCACGGCCACCCGCGCGAGGGGACCCACCCGGCCACCGCCTCCCTGTCGGTCACCGAGCCGACCGCACACGGGCGGCGGCCGCGCGCAGCGGCCGCCGCCCCTCGTGTGCCTGGTCAGCCGACGACGATGTTCACCAGCTTGGGCGCGCGCACGACCACCTTGCGGATCTGCTTGTCGCCGATGAAACCCTGTGCCTTCTCGGAGGCCAGGGCCAGCCGCTCCAGCTCCGCCGGGTCGATGTCGGGCGCCACGGACAGCTTGTCACGGACCTTGCTCTGCACCTGCACCACGCAGGTCACGGACTCCTGCACCAGCAGGGCCGGGTCCACCTCGGGCCAGTTGCCGACGGCGACGCTGCCGCTGCGGCCGAGCTTCTCCCAGCCCTCCTCCGCCACGTAGGGCGCGAACAGGGACAGGGAGACGGCCACGGCCTCGGCGGCCTCGCGGACCGCCGGGTCGGCGGCGCCGGGACCGGAGTCGATGGCCTTGCGGGCGGCCGAGACCAGTTCCATGGTGCGGGCGATGGCCACGTTGAACCGGCGGGACTCGACCAGGGCGGTGATCTGGTCGACGGTGCGGTGCGTGGTCCGGCGCAGGTCGCTGTCGCCCTTGGCGGGGTCGGCTCCCGGCGCGCTGGCCGCGCCCGCCTCGCTCATCACCCGGTAGGCGCGGTTGAGGAACTTCTGCGCGGCGACGACGGAGACGTCGGCCCAGTCCACGTCCTCCTCGGGCGGGGAGGCGAAGAGCATGGTCAGCCGGACCGCGTCCACGCCGTAGGCGTCGATCTCCCTGCCCAGGTCCACTCCGTTGCCCAGGGACTTGGACATGGCGCGGCCCTGGTTGATGACCTGGCCCTGGTTGGTCAGGCGGCGGAAGGGCTCGGTGAAGGACACCATGCCCATGTCGTGCAGGACCTTGGTGAAGAACCGGGCGTACATCAGGTGGAGCGTGGCGTGCTCCTTGCCGCCGATGTAGTGGTCCACCGGCCCCCACTTCTCCACCGCCTCGGTGTCGAAGGGGGCGGTGTCCAGGCGCGGCGAGCAGTAGCGCAGGAAGTACCAGGACGAGTCCACGAAGGTGTCCATGGTGTCGGTGTCGCGCTCGGCGGGGCCGCCGCAGGAGGGGCAGTCGACGTTGACCCACTCGGTGGCCGCGGCCAGGGGCGAGACGCCCTTGGGGGCCAGTTCGGCGCCCTTGAGCTCGGGCAGGGTGACGGGCAGTTGCTCGTCGGGGACGGGCACCTCGCCGCAGGAGGGGCAGTGGATGATCGGGATGGGGGTGCCCCAGTAGCGCTGGCGGGAGAGCAGCCAGTCGCGCAGGCGGTAGTTGATCGTGCCCTGTCCGGTGCCGCGCTCGGCCAGGATCCCGGTGATGCGCTCGATGGCCTCGTTCTTGGCCAGGCCGTCCAGCGGGCCGGAGTCGCGCAGGACGCCCTCCCCCGCGGTGGCCGTGCCCGCCTCGACGGGGTCGGGCTCGCCGGTCTCCACCACGACCCGGACCGGCAGGTCGAAGGCCAGGGCGAAGTCCAGGTCGCGCTGGTCGTGCGCGGGTACGGCCATGATGGCGCCGTGGCCGTAGTCCGCCAGGACGTAGTCGGCCGCCCACACGGGCATGCGCTCGCCGTTGACGGGGTTGATCGCGTAGCGGCCCAGGAACACGCCGGTCTTGGGGCGTTCGGTGGCCTGGCGCTCGATGTCGGAGAGCTTGGCGACGTCGGAGCGGTAGGCGTCGAAGGCCTCGCGCTGTTCGGGAGCGCACAGCTCGTCGGCCAGGTCGGCGTCGGCGGCCACGACGAAGAAGGTGGCCCCGTAGAGGGTGTCGGGCCGGGTGGTGAAGACGGTGACCGGCTCTTCGCGGCCCTCGATGGCGAAGTGGACGTCGGCTCCGGTGGAGCGGCCGATCCAGTTGCGCTGCATGGCCAGGATCTCGTCCGGCCAGCGGCCTTCGTCGAGCTGGTCCATGTCGTCCAGCAGGCGCTGGGCGTAGTCGGTGATACGGAAGTACCACTGGTTGAGGCTGCGCCGCACGACGTCGGCTCCGCAGCGCTCGCACCTGCCCTGCACGACCTGCTCGTTGGCCAGCACGGTCTGGTCCCGGGGGCACCAGTTGACGTGGCCGTCCTTGCGGTAGGCCAGTCCGCGCTCGAAGAAGCGCGTGAACAGCCACTGGTTCCAGCGGTAGTACTCGGGGTCGCTGGTGTGCAGGCGGCGCGACCAGTCCACGCTGATGCCGTAGCGCCGGAACGAGGCCGCCTGGGTCTCGATGTTGGCGTAGGTCCACTCGGCGGGGTGGGAGTTGTTCTTGATGGCCGCGTTCTCGGCGGGCAGGCCGAAGGAGTCCCAGCCGACGGGGTGCAGGACGTTGTCGCCGCGCTGGAGGCGGTAGCGGCTGATGACGTCGCCGATGGCGTAGGCCTCCGCGTGGCCCATGTGCAGGTCGCCGGAGGGGTAGGCGAACATGTCGACGATGTAGGAGCGCGGGCGGGTGTCCCCGGGGTCCTCGTCGGCCTGGAACGGAAGCTCAGCGGCCCAGCGCGCCTGCCACTTGTCCTGGAGGGCCCGGGCGTCGTAGGTGTCGCCCGTCGTCTGGTCGCCGTCTACCGCTGTCATCGCCACGTGTTCCTTAGCCGGTTCGGGGTGTACAGCACTCAGGTTAGCGGTTGGCGGGTCGGGGCGCGGACGGGTTCCGCGCGGCCCCGCGCGGGTGCGCACGGGGGCTGCTGCCGGGGCGGCGACCGGGACACGGGGCCGGAAACGCCCTCCTCCGCCCCGTGCGGGCGGGCCCGGCGTCGCCGTTCTCCGCGCTCGGTCCCGGGGCCGCCGGGGCGGAGGGGAAGATCGGTGAGATTACGGACTCCCACCCCCCTCCACACCGACCAGCCGGTTTGTTACTCTTCCGTCAAAGTGGCGCAGAACACGCGACGCGGGTCACATCACCCCGAATCGTCGCGCGTTCACTGGACCCATCTGGCTGCGGGAGGCCCCCATGCTCAACCTGTCCGTGCTCCTGGAGGACGGCGCCCGATCGGCTCCGGAGAAGGAGTGCCTGGTCTTCGGCGACCTGCGCCTGAACTACGCGATCACCAACATGATCGCCAACCAGGTGGCCAACCTGCTGGTCGCGCGCGGGATCAGGCCGGGGGACCGGATCGCGCTGGCCAGCCCGAACGTGCCCTACTTCCCCTTCGTGTACTTCGGCGCCCTCAAGGCAGGCGCGGTGATCGTGCCGCTGAACGTGCTGCTGACCCCGCGCGAGATCGCCTACCACCTGGAGGACTCCGGGGCCAGGGCCCTCTTCGCCTTCACCGGCACGCCGGAACTCCCGCTGGGCGAGCGGTCCTTCGAGGCCTTCGGCAAGGTGGACTCCTGCGAGTTCTACGTGGACCTGCCCGCCTCCGCGGGCGCCACCGAGTCGACCATCGACGGCGCCGAGACCTTCTGGAAGGCGCTGGAGGGCCAGCCCGGCGAATTCGAGACGGTGCAGGCCAGCTCAGACGACACCGCGGTCATCATCTACACCAGCGGCACGACCGGCAAGCCCAAGGGCGCGGAGCTGAGCCACCACAACCTGCTGCTGAACGCGGTCGGCTCCGCCCGGCTGGTCGAGGCCCACCCCGACGGCCGCGACGTCGCCCTCGTGGTCCTGCCGCTGTTCCACATCTTCGGCCAGACGGTCATGCTCAACGCGGCCCTGTACCGGCACGGCACGATGGTGCTCATGCCGCGCTTCGACGGCGCCGAGGCGCTCAGACTCATGGAGAAGGAGGGCGTCACCGCCTTCGCGGGCGTGCCCACCATGTACTGGGGGCTGCTGGGCGCCGTCCGGGCCGCCGATCCCGGCGCCTACGACCTGGAGAAGATCGCGGACAGCATGGTGGACGCGGTCTCCGGCGGCGCCGCCCTGCCCGGGCAACTGGCCGAGGACTTCACCAAGACCTTCGGCGTGGGCATCAAGGAGGGCTACGGCCTGTCCGAGACCTCCCCGGTGGTCTCGTTCAACAACCCGAAGGTCAAGGCCAAGACCGGTTCCATCGGGCTGCCGGTGTGGGGTGTGGAGATGAAGCTCATCGACCCCGAGTGGAACGAGGTGGAGGAGGAGGGCGAGATCGCGGTGCGCGGGCACTGCGTGATGAAGGGGTACCACAACCGCCCCGAGGTCAACGCGGAGGTGGTCCGCGACGGCTGGTTCCGCACCGGGGACATCGCCCGCCGCGACGAGGAGGGCTTCTACTTCATCGTCGACCGGTCCAAGGACATGATCATCCGCGGCGGCTACAACGTCTACCCGCGCGAGGTCGAGGAGGTCCTGATGACCCACGAGGCGGTCAGCCTGGCCGCAGTCGTGGGCGTGCCCCACGACACCCACGGCGAGGAGGTCAAGGCGTTCGTGATCCCCAAGGAGGGCGCCGAGGTCACCGCCGAGGGGCTCGTCGCGTGGGCCAAGGAGAGCCTGGCCGGGTACAAGTACCCGCGCGAGGTGGAGTTCCGCACCGAGCTGCCGATGACCTCCACCGGCAAGATCCTCAAGCGCCAACTGCGCGGCTGACCCCCGGCGCGCCGTGGCCGGTCCTGTTCTCTTCGGGCCTCCGCTTCGCTTCGGCCCGCCCGACGCCCGCCACCGCCGTCCGGGGGCGCTTCGCGACAGGGCGGGCCGACAGCCTCGACCGGTGCCTGCCGCGCAGTCCTGCTCGCCGTCTCGCCTCCAGCTCCTCCACCGCCCCGTGGACGCCCGGACCCTTCCCCGTGGACCGGTCCCGCCCTCATCCCTTGACGGCTCCCTGGACTAGCCCGGAGACCAGGAAGCGCTGCACGAGGACGAAGAAGACCATGACCGGGATGGTGATGAGGGTGGAGGCGGCCATCACGTGCCCCCAGTCGTTGGCGTACTGGCCGAAGAACTGGCGCAGGCCGACCGCCACCGTGTAGTTCTCGCTCTGGGTCATGAAGGTCAGCGCCAGCACGAACTCGTTCCACGCCACGATGAACGAGAAGATGGCGGTGGCCACCAGGCCGGGCGCCACCAACGGGAACAGCACCCGCCAGAACATCTGGCCCCAGGAGGCCCCGTCGATGTAGGCGGCCTCCTCCACCTCCACGGGCACAGCGGCCACGAAGCCGCGCATCATCCACACCGCCAGCGGCAGGGACAGCGCCACGTAGACCACGCCCAGGCCGAGCATGGTGTTGAGCAGCTGTAGGTCGCGCACCTGGAGGAAGAGCGGGATGACCAGCGCCTCCAGCGGCACCATCTGCACGATGAGCACCATCACCAGCACCGCGGTGCGGAACCGGAACCGGAAGCGGGCCACCGCCACGGCGGCCAGCAGCGACAGCACGCACGCTCCGGCCACGGTGATGCAGGCGACCGTGAGCGAGTTGAGCATGTACCGGCCGAACCTGGCCTCGGTGAGGACGTAGACGAAGTTGTCCAGGGACAGTCCCGTGGGCAGCAGCGCTCCGGCCCCAGAGGTGGCCCGGTCCGAGAACGCGCTGATGAGCATGAAGTAGACGGGGAAGAGCGTGAACAGCAGCAGGACGGCCACTCCGGCGGACTTGGCCAGGAACCGTCCCGTCCTGCGGACCTCGCCGCTGCGGCGGGCGTCGCGGACGCGGCCCTCCCAGTCGGTGTCGGCGGCGGATGCCTCTGTGCGCGTGACCACGGGCGTTCCTTCCTCAGCGGTGACCGGAGGGCCGAATCCGGTTGTTCCGGGCTCGGACGGGGCCGTTAGACTCCTGCACTGTCCGGGGCGGGACGTCCTTCGCGTCCCGGCGGAGGAGGAGTGATGGCCGTGTCGACAGGGTCGCCGGAGACGGTGGCGTAGCACCGTGCGCGATTTCCCTGGGCCCTCCCCCACCGAGGTCGTCATCAGCTGGATCCCCCACGACGCCCGTTTCCGGGACCGCGCCGTCCGGCACGCCCTGCGCGACCCCAGCGGACGGCTGCTGCACGCCTACGTCGAGAACCTGGTCAACCGCGACAACGACGACGGGCGCCCGCTGGACGAGTACGACCTTCGGACCATGGGCGCGGTGCGCGAGGACCTGGACCGGCGCTCGCTGGCCTCGGTCGACTGGCGCCGCGTGCGCGACAAGCTCGTGGCGGGGGTCCACGACCCCGCCCGCTGAGCGGGCCGCGGAGGCCGCCGCGCTCATCGGAGCTCGTCCTCTCGGAAGAGCGCGCGCAGGTAGAACACGGTGATCACCAGCAGCAGCAGGGTGAGCAGCACGGCGATGGCCGAGCCCAGGCCGTAGTCGTTGTGGCCGAAGGAGCGCACGTAGGACCACACGCCCAGGTTGAGCATCTCCGAGCCGCCCACGTCGCCGCCGGGCATGAGGTAGATCTGCGCGAACACCTTGAAGTCCCAGATGGTGGAGAGCACGGTGACCACCGCGAACACCGGGCGCAGCACCGGGAAGGTGACGTGCCAGAAGCGCTTCCAGGCGCCCGCGCCGTCGATGCGTGCCGCCTCGTGCAGTTCGGCGGGGACCGTGAGCAGCCCGGCGAGGACCGTGACCGCCACGAACGGGAAGCCCCCGTGCACCACGTTGAGCGTGACGATGGCGTAGAAGAACAGCCGGTCGGCGAACCAGTTGTACCCGGAGGGCTCCACCAGGCCCAGGGAGGCCAGTGCCTGGGAGACGACGCCGCCGTCGACGTCGAAGATCCAGATCCACACGTAGGTTCCGCTGACCGCGGGCATGGCCCAGGCGACCATGATGCAGGAGACCACGATGATCCGGGGCGCCGGGCGCAGCGTGGCCAGCAGCAGCGCCACCAGCGTGCCCACGGCGATGGTGGTGACCACCGCGACCACGGCGAAGACCACCGTGTTGAGCAGGGCGACCCGCCACAGGTAGGGGTCGGTGAGCAGGGCGGCGTAGTTGGCGAGCCCGATGAAGTCGGACTCGCCCGAGACGAGGTTGCGCAGCTGGTACTCGCGGAAGGACAGCCACACGATCCGGGCGAGCGGGAGCAACAGGAGCAGTCCGATGACCGTCAGCGCGGGTGCGAGCAGCACCCAGGGCAGGAGCGCCCTGCGGCCCCGGTGGCCCAGGAGCGGCGCCCGCCGCGGCCGGAGCCGTCGCGACGACGGCTCGGCTGAGCGGCGGGCCCCGGGCCCCGGCTCGCTGCTGGCAGTGCCCAACCCGACCGGTGTTCGCACGTGTCTACCCCCCGTTGAGGATGCGCTCGATCTCGCTGGCCGCGCTCTCGGTGGCCTCGTCCACGGTGGCCTCGCCGTTGAGGATGTCCTGCTGCATGCCGACCAGGACCTTCTCGGCCTCGACCTGGGTCCAGGCGGGGGTGACGGGCACGCCCCGGCTGGCCTCGTTGAGCTGGACGGCGAAGGACTCCAGGATGGGGTCGGCGGATTCGGAGAAGGTGTCGACCCGCTCGACCGCGCCCGGGAAGAAGCCGGTCTCCTCGGACCAGCGCATGCCGAACTCCTCGCCGGTCAGGTGCCGGACGTACTGCCAGGCGGCCTCCTCCTGGCCGGTGCCCTCGAAGACCGAAAGCAGCGAGCCGCCCGCGAAGGAGGGCATGTAGCCGCCGTCCTGGCCGGGCAGGGTGAAGGAGCCCAGCCTGCCCTCCAGGTCGGGGTTGGCCTCCAGGATGGCCTTGGGGTTGGCGCTGCCGAGGATGGCCATGGCGGCCTCCTCCTCCGCGACGGCCTCCATGACGGCGATCTCGTTCCAGTTGACGGCACCGGTGGTGGAGGTGCCGTCCTCCAGAGCCAGGTCGGTGAAGAACCCGATCCCGGCTCGGGCCTCCTCGCTGTCGATCTCCGAGACCCAGGTGCCGTCGGACTGCTCGACGGCGATCTCCCCGCCGCCGCCCCAGATCCACGGCATGACCGAGTACTGGGCGTCTCCGGGGACGGGGAAGGCGATCATGTCCTCCTCCGCCTCGGACAGGGCCAGGGCGGTCTCGCGCAGCTCCTCCCAGTTCTCGGGGAGCTCCAGACCGTGCTCCTCGAAGACGTCGGTGCGGTAGACGACGGAGCGGATGGAGGCGTACCAGGGGACGCCGTAGACGCCCTCTCCCAACTGCCCCATCTCCATCAGGCCGGGGATGTACCGGGAGGTGTCCATGTCGTAGCCGGACAGGTCGTGCAGAGCTCCGGCGTCGGCGAAACCGGGGGTGAAGGTGTTGCCGAGCTCGGCGACGTCGGGCATGGTGCCGCCCGCGATGGCGGTGGAGATCTTGTTCTGGGCGTCCTGCCAGGGGACGAACTCGACGTCCACCCCGACGCCGGTCTCCTCGGTGAACGCGGCGTTGGCCGCCTCGAAGAACCCCGTCTCATCGGGGTTGGTGCCCTGCATGATCCAGACCAGGAGGCCGTCGGAGTCGGCGGCCCCGCCTCCTCCGCTCCCGCACGCCGTCGCGGCCAGGACCAGCGCCGCGACGGCGGCGGGGAGCGGAACGTACTTGTGGGTTCTTCTGCGGGCCATCGGCACGCCTCCCGTTCCTTTCGAGGGTCCCCTCAGGGTTGGTAGGAAACCTACGTAAAGAACCGCGTCGAGTGAAGTAAACCACTGCCTTTTGTGTCTGAGCCGTTAGAAGGCTGGACATATCCGGAGTGTCGCGGACGGTACGGCGTGTCGCACGAGTCTCTTTCGAGCCTTTTGCCCGTTGATCACACGCCCTTACTCGGACAGTCCGGTGACCTGGCGCAGGGTGGACAGGAGTTCGGCCCGCTTGTACACGGCCAGGCCGATGGCCGCGCCGAAGGCGGCGAGCATGTGCACGTAGACCATGGGGTCGCCCCGGGTGAAGCGCTCCGCGGCCTCCTCCTCGCCCACCGAGTGGGCCTCCCAGGCGGTGGAGACGGCGAACTCCAGTTCGGGCGGGAGCATCTCGGCGACCATGCGGGCGACGGCCTCACGGGAGTCGGCGGGCTTCCAGACCACTCCGGTCTGCTGCACGCGGCGGCCGAGGAAGGCGGCGATGACCTTGAGCTCGGACGTGACGGCCTCGACGTCGTCGGCGGCGCGCGGGACGACCCCGTCGAGCTCCTGCCGGTTGCGGTCGGCGTAGGCCTCGATCAGGTCGATCGCGGTCCGCTTGACGTGGTCGGGCGCGTCGGGCGCGGGCGTGGTCCCGTCGGTGCTGCCGTCGGAGGATGAGGACACCTCGTGGTCCCTTCTGGTGGGTGTGCGGCCGGGGTCGTGCGGCCGGGCCCCGCCGGTCGCGCGGCGGGGTGTGCGTCCGCCTGGCACGCCCCGGGTCCATGATGCCGCGAAGCGGGCCCGCCCGGCCCCTGACAGGCCCGAGGTCCTCCCCCGGCGAACAAGGGGAGAGGGGGAGGACCTTCGGCGCGCTCGTGCGGCGGCCCGCGGAGGCGGGTGGGCGGGCCGGTCAGAACCAGGGGCGCAGCGGCACGTGCGCCTCGGTGCCGTCCAGCTTGACGCCGAGGATCTGGTGCAGCTGCACCACGTCGCGTTCGAAGCCGAGCACGCACCCGGCCATGTAGAGCCGCCAGACCCGGGCGGTGCCCGCACCGACCTCGGCGACGGCCTCGTCCCAGTTGCGGTCCAGGTTGGCGCCCCAGTGGCGCAGGGTCAGGGCGTAGTGCTCGCGCAGGTTCTCCTGGTGGCGGATCTCGAACCCGGCGTCGTTCATGGCGGTCTGGATCCGGCCGGGGCCCTCCAGCTCCCCGTCGGGGAAGACGTAGCGGTTGATTACGCCCCCGCGGTTCAGGGACGGCAGGTCGTTGCGCGGCCGGGTGATGCAGTGGTTGAGCAGACGCCCCCCGGGCACGAGCTTGTCGTTGAGCGAGGCGAAGTAGGAGGCCAGGTTGTCCGCCCCCACGTGCTCGGTCAGGCCGATGGAGCTGATCCGGTCGTAGCTGCCGTCGGGGACGTCGCGGTAGTCCATGTGGCGGACCTCGGCCAGCCCGGACAGCCCCTCCTGGGCGATCCTCTTGGCCGCCCAGTCGGCCTGTTCCTTGGACAGGGTGACACCGAGCGCGCGGACCCCGTGCTCGCGTGCGGCGTGCATGACCATGCCGCCCCAGCCGCAGCCCACGTCGAGCAGGCGCATGCCCGGCTCCAGGCCGAGCTTGCGCGAGACCAGTTCGTACTTGCGGAACTGGGCGCTCTCCAGGGCTCCGTCGAAGCGGCCGACCCGGCCCAGGGCCCCGTCCTCGTCGTCGAAGACGGCGCAGGTGTAGGTCATCGACGGCCCCAGGACCATCCCGTAGAAGGCGTTGGAGACGTCGTAGTGGTGGTGGATCACCTCGGCGTCGCGCTGCTTGGAGTGGCGCCAGCCCAGTCCGCTGAGGCGGCCCTGGCGCATCTCCTGCGGCGGCGGGGCGACCCGGTTGACGAACTTGACCCAGCCCACCGACCGCGCGATCTCGACCGCGTCGCGCACCGAGACCCCGAACCCGTCGGCGAAGACGAAGTCCGCCATGCGTCGGAGGGCGGTGTACATGTCCCCCTCCAGCTCCAGGTGGCCGGAGACGTAGGCCCGGGCCAGGCCGACGGCGTTGGGGGACTGCGCCAGGTAGTTCACCGCGACCGGGGTCCGCACGTGCAGGGCCACGTCGCTGCCGGGGTCCCCAGCGCCGCTGCCGTCGTAGGCGGTGAACCGGATGGGCGCGTCGGGTCCGACGACGCGTTCGAAGATCTCAGCGAGCCGCATTGCTCTGTCCTTCCCTCTAGCCGGACGCGGTGACGCTCGGATCGCGTCCCTGTGGTCTCGTGCCGTCAGCGGTTGCGCACGCACTTGGCGTACAGGTCGAGCAGCCGCCCGTCGGGGTCGTATGCCTGCTTGAGCCCGGCGTAGGCGGTGCCGTTGTACAGACGCCAGAACTCCTCCTCGTCGTAGAAGGAGTCCGAGTACAGGGACTTGTGGCCGCCCAGTCCGGCGACCGTCTCCTCCACCAGGCGGTTGTGGTGGGCCCGGCGCTGCCCCGGCTTCATGTCGACCAGGCCCCAGAAGCCGAAGTTCACGTAGAGGCGGTCGTGGTCGAGCGGGTAGAGCGGCCACACGTGCTCGCCCTCGCCCTGGCCCGGGCGGCGGGGCTCGCGGAGCCGGAGGGGGCACATCCACACGGGGGTCATGCCGATCTCGGCGTGGTAGGTGTCGAGGAACTCGGCACCGCGTTCGACGCCCACCTCTATGTCCTGGATGAGGGGTTCCTTGGGCCGCCGCCCCCGGTAGTGGTTGAGGAGGCGGGAGAAGTCGGTGCGCCGGTCCCAGGCGACCAGCCTGCGGTAGACGTCGGAGCGCTTGAGGAAGCGCGGCCACAGGGGGCGCACCAGCGGGTGCTGGGTGCCGAAGGCCCGGGAGCACCAGAACCAGTCCGTGTCCCAGCGCCACAGGTAGTCGGCGATGGTGAGGTAGTCGCCGGGGCCGCTGCCCGCGTAGCGCTGGATGGACCGGTAGTAGACCTCCTGTCCGGTGTAGTCGCTGGTCCAGGGGGCCTCGTCGGTGAAGCGGGCCAAGGTCAGGTACAGCTCGTCGGGGCCGAAGGCGACCCCGTCCACGAAGTCGACCGGCTGGCCCCCGTACTCGCGGTCGGCGCAGATCAGGGAGAGGGCGTCCATGGCCTCGGCGGCCTTGTGGAAGCGCACGTGGCGCAGGTGCACGTACGGCGAGACCGGTTCGAGTTCGACGCGCAGGCGCAGGCTGTAGCCCAGGGTCCCGTAGGAGTTGGGGAAGCCGTGGAAGAGGTCGCTGTACTCGTTGTCCCTGGTGGCGGTGACGACGGCGCCTCCTCCGGTGAGGATCTCCATCTCCCGGACGGCCTCGTGCGGCAGTCCGCTGCGAAAGGAGGAGGACTCGATGCCCATGCCGGTGACGGCGCCGCCGATGGTGATGGTGCGCAACTGGGGGACGACCGTGGGCATGAGGCCGTGTGGAAGGGTCGCCGCGACGAGGTCCTCGTAGGTGGTCATGCCGCCGACGTCGGCGACGCGCTCGGCGGGGTCGATGGAGATGACTCCGGTGAAGGCGGACACGTCCAGGGCCGGGGCGCCGGTGGGCTCGCGGAACCGGAAGAGGTTGGAGGTGGGCTTGGCCAGGCGCACCGGCGCCTTCTGGGGCAGGGCCCGGTAGTCGCGGCGCAGCTTGTGGACCGCCGCTATGTGCTCGGCCAGCCCCGTCCGCGCGGGGGCGGCACTGCCCGTGACCTGCTGTTGAGAAGTCATCCCAGTTCCCGTTCCGGTGTCGGCGACACGCAATCGCGTGCCGGATCGGCCACGGCCGCCGGGCGGCTGGGACGGCCGATCCACTCAGTTCTACCTACCGGTAACGGCTTTGTGCCACCCCATTTGTTCCGTGTCTTCCCCCCTGGCGTCCTGCCTGCGGTCGCGCCCGGATCACGGGTGCCGCGGGCGGGTCCGACGCCGCCGCGCGGTGTCCCGCCGACGCGGTGCGGAGGTGGTCGTAGGATCGGGATTCGTGCGTATCGCTCTCGTTGACTCCGGTATCGGCATGCTCTCGACCGCGGCGGCCCTGCGTGTGGCACGGCCGGACGCCGACCTGTTCCTGTCGATGGACCCGGACCACATGCCCTGGGGTCCGCGCACCCCGGACGAGATCGTCGCGCGCGCCCTGGCCGGGGCCCGGGCCGCGCAGGAGGCCGCCGGGGACGCGGCGCTGGACGCCGTGGTGGTGCCGTGCAACACGGCGTCCGTGCACGGGCTGGCCGAACTGCGCGCCGAGTTCGAGCCGGACGTCCCGGTGGTCGGTACGGTGCCCGCGATCAAGCCCGCGGCGGCGGCCGGAGGGCCGATCGCGGTGTGGTCCACCGCCGCGACCACGCGCAGCGGCTACCAGCGCCAGCTCGTCGAGACCTTCGCCCGCGGCGTGGAGGTGACCGCGGTGGCCTGCGCCGGGCTGGCCGAGGCGGTGGAGTCGGCCGACCCGCGGCTGATCGACGACGCGGTGGCCTACGCCGCCGAACTGACCCCCGGAGACGTGCACGGCGTGGTGCTCGGGTGCACGCACTACGACTTGGTGGGCGCGCGGATCTCGGCGGCCCTGGGCGGACGGGCGGAGCTGTTCACCGCCGCCGGGGCGGTGGCCGCTCAGACCCTGCGCCGGATCGGCGAGAGGCCCGTGGGGTCCGCCCCGGGCCGGGTGCGGGTGCTGGCCAGCGGTCGTACCTCCCGGCTGCCGGCCGCCGCGCTGTCCTACCCCGCGGGGCGCTCGCTGGCGTCCGGGTTGGGCGCGGCGACCGTTTGAGGGCACTCCTCCCGCTACGGTCCCGCCCGCCCCTCGCGTCACACCGGCGACGGCCGCCCCCCGTGACCGCCCGTCAGGGGTGGGGCGCCAGGGTTCCCCGCCCGGGGGCGCCGACCCGCTCCGGGCCGTCCAGCGCACCGGCGGCCAGGGTGCTCACGAGGGTGCGCACCCCGACGGTGTCGTTGTCGTGCAGGAGGGTCTCCAGCAGGGACAGCGCCGCGCGCTGGTCCCCCGGCTGCTCGCGCACGTGGCGCCACTGGGGCTCGGTCGCGGCGTCCGAGAGCATCAGGGTCCGGCCGACCTGGCCGAGCGCGGTCAGCAGCGGGGTGTCGTGCGGCATCCTCTCCAGGGCGGCGTTGACCTGTTCGGCCTGCTGCTCGGGGTCGACCTCCTCCGCGGGCTGCGCCCGCAGGAAGTCCAGCACCTCCTCGGCCGGGGCCAGCGGCCGGACCGGGGGCATCGTCGCGATCATGGCGCGCACCTCGGCCAGGTCTCCCAGGATCTCCTCGGTGCTCCCCAGCTCCCCGATGAGCCGTTCCGCCCGCTGCGCGGAGCAGCCGGCCACCCAGCGGGCGCCGCGGACCGCGGCCAGGCGGGCGGCGGACAGGGCCAGCTCGGCGCCGCGGCGCGGCGCCCCGACCCGCTCGAAGTAGCGCGACCAGGTGGTCACCCGCACTCCCAGCCGCCAGTCGTTGCGCACCGCGCCCTGGCACACCAGGTTCTCCACCGCCTCCACCCAGGCGGGCCTCAGACTCGGGTACGCCTCGGCCTCCTCCACGGTGGGCAGGGGGACGATGGCCTCCTGGGGCGGACAGTGGCCCAGGCGGGCCAGCCAGGACAGGAGCCGGGCTCGCTCGAAGCGGATGCGCCGGTTCAGTGCCGCCCGGCGAGGGTTGGCCTCGTCCAGGACCAGCTCCGCCTCCATACGGTCCAGCACCTCCAGCGCCTGGGCGTGCTCGTCCTGGTGGCGCAGGGCCCTGACGAGGGTGAACACCCCCTCGGCGCCGAGCATGGCCGGGCCGGTGGCGGTGTGCTCGTAACGCCGCAGCTCGTTCTCGGCCCGGTCGGCCAGGTCCTCGTCGATGAGCAGGTTGACCCGGGCGAGGGTGAAGGAGGGCCAGGCGGGGGTGCGCTCCCAACCGGCCAGGCGCCGGGTGGAGAGCAGTTCCCGGCGCTGTCCGGTGGTGCCGCGGGCGTCGATGTTGGCGTGGCAGCGCACCAGGGTCTCCAGCAGGGACACCGGCAGCGGGCCGTGGGCCAGGGGCTCGGGTTCGTCGTCGGCCGCCGCGCTCACCCGGGCGAGCGCGCGCCCGCCCTCGGCCAGGGCGCCCACGCGCACGGCCAGGGGCCAGTGCGCCAGGAAGAACAGGGTCGGCGGACCGAAGACCCCGGGGACCACGGCCTCGACCGCTCCCGCCTCGGCGACCAGTCGGCGCGCGGTGCGCAGCGCCGAACGGGCCACGGCCTCCACGCGCACCGGGTCCCCGGCCTCGCAGAGCACTGGCAGACCCGCTACCGCCTCAGCCAGCTCCGCCTGGCCGACCGCCCTGAGTCGTCGTGCGGTCTCCCCCGCCCACGTCCACATCGGCATGGTCTGCACCCCCTGTAAGCACCATGTGAGAACAGAACGTAGCAGCGCCGTGACAGGGCTGTCCGGAAAACGCGCAAAGCCGCGGAGCACGGGGATACGCGTCCTGTCGGGGGCGCCCCGGACCGCTAGACTCGGGGCCGTGGCGCCCGGCGGGGCCTTCGCGAGGTCCCGAGCATCCAGCCGCGCCGAGCCGCACCGAGCTGTACCAAGGGGACATGAGCGCCGATGGGATGGCGAGACCGTTTCGGACTCCGCAAGGCCAACCGCAAGGGCAAGGCCCGTTTCGACCGGGATGCCGAGGATTCGGACATCAAGGCGCTGATCGAGTTCGCCAAGAGCCGGGTGGGCGTGGAGTTCTTCGTCGAGCCGGAGACCTTCGCCACGCGGGCCACGGCGGTCGCGGTCGCGACGGACGGCGAGTGGATCCGCCGCCGGTGCGGTTCGCCCGACGTGATCCGCAAGGTGGCCCGGAACCTGGCGGCCCCGGCCTACGACGTGCAGATCGTCGGCTACCCGCAGCGGATGCGCGACTGGAGCGCACGCAACAAGCGCGGCCTGTCTCTGGACGAGTGAGTGGGCGCGGGCGTACTGGGCGAGGGTAAGACTCGCCACACCGACACGCCGTTGGGGACGGCCCGAAACCCGCGACCGGGTCATTTTGGGCATTGATGACGAGTCCTTGCCGCGACTTCCTCGCAGAACGGGTTCCCTAACGGGCTTCATCCGTCGCATACTCGCCTCGGAGGGGGGACTCTGATGAAGCAGGATCTCACGGCCCTGTGCTGCGACTGCGGCACGATTCGCGAGGTGAGCGACTACCAGAGTGTGGGCGAGGCGCAGTCCGCCTACGGACTGGCCCGCTGCGTCGTCTGGCGCAAGTGCCGCACCTGCGGCTACCGCACCTACCACGCCTACATGCGCGCCGACGAGGACCGCGACGAACTGGAGGACGCCCTGCGGCTGGACGGCGCCCTGGCGGCCGAGGCCCTCGACGAAGAGGTGGAGCAGCTCCGGCTGTGCGGGGTCGAGGTCGGGCACGCCCCCGTCCCGGCCATCTGGGACGGCCAGTCCGTGGGCATGGTGACCCAGCGGCTGACCGACCGCGCCTACTCGATCGTGCTGGACCCCGAGGCGTCCGTGGTCTCCCGGCTCAAGCTCATCGACATGATGTGGAACGAACTCCTGGTGGGCGAGCACGACGACCGCTGGTTCATCCAGGAGGCGGAGGACGACGAGTCCCCCGCGTACGCGGTCCGGCTGTTCGGCTACCGCACGCGCGGCTGAGACCGGACCGCGCTCGCCCGACACGGCCCCGGTGCCCTACCCGGCGGCGGGTTCGGGCTGGCCCGCGAGGCGGCGCAGCGCCGACCTGGCCACCGCCGGATCGGTGGTCCCCCAGTAGGGCGGCAGGGAGGCGCGCAGGAAGCCGCCGTAACGGGCCGTGGCCAGGCGCGGGTCCAGGACGGCGATGACCCCCCGGTCCTCGGTGGAGCGCAGCAGGCGCCCGGTGCCCTGGGCGAGCAGCAGGGCGGCGTGGGTGGCGGCCACCGACAGGAAGCCGTTGCCCCCGTGTGCGGCGACCGCGCGCTGGCGCGCGGAGGCCAGCGGGTCGTCGGGCCGCGGGAAGGGGATGCGGTCCACGATCACCAGGGACAGCGAGGGTCCGGGCACGTCCACGCCCTGCCACAGCGACAGGGTGCCGAACAGGCAGGACCGCTCCTCCTCGGCGAAGCGGCGCACCAACTGCCCGGTGGAGTCCTCCCCCTGGCACAGGATCGGCTGGTCCAGGCGCTCGCGGAGCTCCTCGGCGGCCTGCTGGGCGGCGCGCATGGAGGAGAACAGCCCCAGCGCGCGGCCGTCGGCGGCCTCGATGAGTCCGCCGATCTCGTCCAGGTAGGCGGGCGCGAGGCCGTCGCGGCCGGGCGGCGGCAGGTGGGTGGCCACGTAGAGGATGCCCCGGCGTGCGTGCTCGAAGGGGGAGCCGACGTCCAGCGCGCGCCAGCGGGGCTCCCCGGCCGCGCGGTGCGGCCCGTCCTCGTCGTCGGCGCCCTCCTCGTTCCGGGGTCCGTCCGGCTCCGGGTCGCGGCCCGCGGCGGCGCGTTCGGCGGCCTCCCGGGCCACCTCGCGGCCCAGGCCCCACTGGTTGGCCAGCGAGGTGAAGGAGCCGCCCAGGGTGAGGGTGGCGGAGGTCAGCACCACGGTGCGGTCGCCGAAGAGCTTCTCGCGCAGCAGTCCGCCCACGCCGAGCGGGGCGACGTGGAGCGCGGGCTGGCGGCCGGGGGTCTTGGTGAGCCAGACGACCTCGGTGCGGTCGCGCAGGGCGGGTTCGAAGGACTCCAGGACGCGCACGGCGGTGTCGTGCACCTCGCCGAGCGCGGCCAGGGCCAGGCGGCGGTCGCTGGCGCCGTCCGGGTCCGACTCGCCGGGTGAGGGGCCGATGGCGGTGACGCAGGCCGAGGCGGCGTCGCGGGTGGCGGCGACAGCGTTGGCCAGGGCGTCGTCGATGTGGTCCAGGCGCCCGTCGGGCGACTCGGTGAACATCAGGGCGAGGCCGTCGGCGCACTCGGTGAGGCGTTCGCTGATCCCGGGTTCGACCAGGCGGGCGGCGCGCTTGGCCGCGGCGTTGACGGTGCGCTCGCTTAGGACGCCGGTGGCCACGGAGGTGGCGCGGTCGACGAGTTCGTGCGCCTCGTCGATCATGATCGTGTTGTGCTCGGGCAGGATGTGGTAGCCCTGCGACATGTCGATGGAGAGCATGGCGTGGTTGGTGACCACCACGTCCACGCCCTGGGTGGCCTCTCGGGCGAACTCGGCGAAGCACTCCTGGCCGAAGGGGCAGATGCGGGCGCCCATGCACTCGTTGGCGGCCACCGACACCTGGCGCCAGGCCAGGTCGCTGACGCCGGGGACGAGTTCGTCTCGGTCGCCGGTGACGGTGTCCTCGGCCCACTCGTGCAGGCGGGCCACCTGCCGGCCCAGCGAGGAGAGCTGGCGCGGGTCGAACAGCTCGGTGTCCTCGGCCTCCTCGCCGGCGGTCTGGAGCCGGTTGCGGCACAGGTAGTTGCGGCGGCCCTTGAGGACGGCGAACGTGGGCTCGCGGGACAGCATCGGCGCGAGGGCCCCGGCCAGGCGCGGCAGGTCGCGCTCGATGAGCTGGTTCTGCAGGGCGATGGTGGCGGTGGAGACCACCACGGTGCTCTCCTCGGCCATGGCGTGTCTGATCGCGGGCACCAGGTAGGCCAGGGACTTTCCGGTGCCGGTACCGGCCTGGACCACCAGGTGTTCGCGTTTGTCGACCGCCTCGGCCACGGCACCGGCCATGGTCGCCTGGCCCTCGCGGCGGCTGCCGCCCAGGGCGGCGACGGCCGCGTCGAGCAGGGTGGGAACGTCGGGGAGATCTGCCACGGATCGACAGTACCGGCCCCGGGGGACAGGGCGGGCGTTGTCCACAGGCGGGATCGGCCGGGCCCGGCCGATCCCGCCCGGAGGCGCTCAGCCCATCGCGGCCAGCAGCTCGTCCAGGGCTTCCATGGACTGCTTCAGGCCGTACTCCATGCCGGACTCGACCATGCCGTCGCGGTCCTCGACGCTCTGGAACACCGTGGTCGACGTGTAGAGGGTGCGCCCGTCCCCCTCCTCCAGGGTGGTGGTCTCCAGGCACACGTGCCCGGGCATGCCCTCGAACTCGAAGGTCTGCACGAAGCGCTCGGGCGCGACGACGTCGTGGACCACGCCGTGGAAGGCGTACTCCCGGCCGTCGGGGGCGCGCTCGACGAACCTCCAGGAACCGCCCCGGCGCAGGTCCGCGCGGTCGATGACGGTCTCGTTCTCCTTGAGCCCCCACCAGCGGGCGAGGTGCTCGGCGTCGGTCATGGCCCTGAAAACCACGTCGCGGGGCGCGTCGAAGCTGCGCGTGACGACGATGTCGTGCTGCCCGGGCTCGGCGATCACCGTGAGGTCGCTCATGACTGCTCTCCTGCGGTCTGTGTCTGCTGGATTCGGCGGATCTCCGCGTCGAGCCGGTCGAAGCGGTCCTCCCACCGGCGGTGGTAGCGCTCGATCCACCCCGTGGCCTCCTCCAGGGGGGCGGTCTCCAGCCGGCAGGGGCGCCACTGCGCGTCGCGGCCCCGGCTGACCAGGCCCGCCCGCTCCAGCACCTTCAGGTGCCGGGAGACCGCCTGGAGGCTGATGGGGAACGGTTCCGCCAGCTCGTTGACGGTGGCCTCGCCCTCGGCGAGCCTCGCCAGCAGCGCCCGACGGGTCGGGTCGGCCAGTGCGGCGAACGTGAGACTCAGCGGGTCGGTCGCCATCTGCGCATTCAACTTTCCTGTTAATCAACAAATGTGTTGATTATGGCTCGTGAAACACCAACGGGTCAAGAGCGAAGAACGGCGTCGCGGGGGACTCCCCTCCCGCTCCGCCGACCACCGCGGCCCCGGCCGCAGGGGGGTGCCTCGGGGGGTTCGGGG